>NZ_DAORSO010000005.1:26422-51596 GCF_035443565.1 Ornithinibacter sp.
TTCGAGGCGCGGCTCCAGGAGCGCTGGACGTGGCTCAAGGGCCGCCTCGGACGCTGACGACACGGTGCGGGGCGGTAGGGTCGCGCCCATGGAATGGACGCTCGGAGGAATTGCCGCGATCATCGCCGCGCTCGCGTTCGCGTACCTCGTGGTTCGGCTGGCCGCGCTGCTGGGGCGTGCGAGCACGATCCTCGACGAGACCGCGGCGAGCCTGCGCACGACGAGCGAGAACGTGCAGCCCACCCTCAAGGGCCTCACCGACACGGTGACCCTCACCAACGACCAGCTCACCCGGGTCGACACCATCACGAGTTCGGTGTCGACGATGACGACCAACGCCTCGGCGCTGACCTCGGTGGCCGCGGCCACCGTCGGGTCACCGCTGATCAAGGTGGCGGCGTTCAGCTACGGCGTGCGCACGGCCGTGTCGGGCCTGAAGAAGGCACGCTGATGAGGCTGCGCACCGTGGTGCTCACGGCTGCGGCGGTCGGGATCGGCTACGCCGTGTGGCGGATGCCGGCGACCCAGCGGTTCGTGGCCACGGTCAAGGAGGCCTCGGCCCGGCGCGAGGCCGAGCTTCGCGAGGCCATCGAGGTGGCCGTGCTCACCGACGCGACGACCCGTGCCCCGCGCCACGCCAGCGGTGTCAGCACCCCCGGACTCGACGTCACCGCGGGCTGGGACGACGACCGCCGGCCCCGCACCCACTCCGCCGCCGCGCTGGGGGCCGATGACCCGGGGCGCTCGCTGACCCCGGAAGAGGCGAAGGCGCTGTTGCTCGACCCCACGGGCGAGCGAGCTCAGTAGGGGCCGCCAGCCCCCACCGCCGCGCGGGGCGCACCGATCACGACCCCGACCCACCGAACGACCGAACGCCGCCGAGAGCATCCCGGCATACGATGACGCGTGCCCGCACCCCGGTGGCACCGATGACTCCCAAGGACTGAGAAGACATGGAAACCGCTGAGATCCGGCGCCGCTGGCTGGCCTTCTTCGAGAAGAACGGCCACACCGTCGTCCCCTCCGCGCCGCTCATCCACGACGACCCGAACCTGCTGTTCGTCAACGCCGGGATGGTGCCGTTCAAGCCCTACTTCCTCGGCCAGGAGACCCCGCTGTGGGACCGTGCGACCAGCGTGCAGAAGTGCGTGCGCACCGGGGACATCGAGGAGGTCGGCAAGACCTCACGGCACGGGACGTTCTTCCAGATGAACGGCAACTTCTCCTTCGGTGACTACTTCAAGGAAGGTGCCATCACCCTCGCGTGGGAGCTGGTCACCACCTCGCAGGCCGAGGGTGGTTACGGCCTGGATGCCGACAAGATCTGGCCGACCGTCTACGAGGACGACGACGAGGCCTTCGCCATCTGGCGTGACACGATCGGTATCCCCGTCGAGCGGATCACCCGGCGCGGCAAGCTCGACAACTACTGGCACATGGGCGTCCCCGGCCCCGGCGGCCCGTGCAGCGAGATCTACCTCGACCGTGGCCCGGAGTACGGGCTCGAGGGTGGCCCGGCTGTCGACGAGGACCGCTACCTCGAGTTCTGGAACCTCGTGTTCATGCAGGAGGAGCTCTCGGCGGTCCGCGCCAAGGACGACTTCGACATCTCCGGCCCGCTGCCCAAGCGCAACATCGACACCGGCATGGGCCTGGAGCGCATGGCCACCCTGCTCCAGGGAGTCGACAACCTCTACGAGATCGACGAGGTCTATCCGGTCATCGCCCGCGCGGCCGAGATGACCGGCAAGCGCTACGGCGAGCACTCGGGCCAGTCCGCGGGGTCCAGCCACCCCGACGACGTCCGGCTGCGGGTCGTCGCCGACCACGTGCGCTCGGCGCTCATGCTCATCGGTGACGGGGTCACCCCCGGCAACGAGGGCCGTGGCTACGTCCTGCGCCGGATGCTGCGCCGCTCGGTGCGCTCGATGCGCCTGCTCGGCTACGAGGACCCGTGCCTGCCGGAGCTGCTGCCGGTCTCCCTGGAGCGGATGCAGAACTCCTACCCCGAGCTGGCCACGGGCTTCGACCGGATCGCCCAGATCGCCTACGCCGAGGAGGACGCCTTCCGCCGCACCCTGGCCGCCGGCACGACGATCCTCGACACCGCCGTCGCCCGCACCAAGGATGCCGGGGGCTCCACGCTCGCGGGGGAGCAGGCCTTCGCGCTGCACGACACCTACGGCTTCCCCATCGACCTCACCTTGGAGATGGCTGCCGAGCAGGGCCTGGAGGTGGACCGGGACGGGTTCACCCGCCTGATGCGCGAGCAGCGTGAACGCGCGCGGGCCGACGCCAAGGGCAAGAAGGCCGGGCACGCCAACACCGAGGTCTGGCGTGACCTGCGGGCCAGCGGCGCGACCGACTTCCGCGCCTACGAGGAGCTGACGAGTGAGGCCACCGTCGTCGGCCTCGTCGTCGACGGCGAGGCCGTGCAGGAGATCGCCCCCGGCCAGCAGGGCCAGGTCGTGCTCGACCGCACCCCCTTCTACGCCGAGTCCGGTGGTCAGATCGCCGACGAGGGCATCATCACGGCCGACGGTGTGCACCTGAAGGTCATCGACGTCCAGCGGCCGGTCAAGGGCCTCATCGCCCACACCGTCGAGGTCGTGACCGGTGGCCTGCAGACCGGCACGAGCGTGCTGGCCCAGGTCGACCCCGAGTGGCGGCTCTCGGCCTGCCAGGCACACTCCGGCACGCACGTCGTGCACGCTGCCCTGCGCCAGGTGCTCGGCCCCTCGGCCCTGCAGTCCGGGTCGTACAACAAGCCCGGCTACCTGCGACTCGACTTCGCCTGGGGGCAGGCGCTGTCCGCGGCCACCCGCAGCGAGATCGAGGAGGTCGCGAACCTGGCGGTCCGTCGTGACCTGCCGGTGTCGGCCACGTACATGCCGCTGCCCAAGGCCCGCGAGATCGGCGCCCTGGCGCTCTTCGGCGAGACCTACGGCGAGGACGTGCGGGTCGTCGAGATCGGCGGCGAGTGGAGCCGTGAGCTGTGTGGCGGTACCCACGTGCAGCACTCCAGCCAGGTCGGTGCCCTCACCCTGACCGGTGAGTCCTCCGTGGGGTCCGGTGTGCGGCGCGTCGAGGCCTTCGTCGGCATGGAGGCGCTGCGCTTCCTGGCACGCGAGCGAGCGATCGTCGCCGAGCTGAGCGGCCTCGTCGGTGCGCGCCCCGACGAGCTCACCGACCGCATCGGGGCCATGGTCACCCGGCTCAAGGACGCCGAGCGCGAGCTCGAGCGGGTGCGCAAGGAGGCCGTGACGGCGGCCGCGGGCAACCTCACCGAGCAGGCCCGCGACGTCAACGGGGTCACCTTCCTCGGCCACGACGCCGGGGATGCCGGCGCTGACGACGTGCGCACGATGGTCATGGACCTGCGGGGTCGCCTCGGCAACCAGAGCCCCGTCGTCGTCGCCATCACGGGTGCGGCCAAGGGGCGCCCCGTCGTCGTCGTGGCGACCAACGAGGCGGCCCGGGCCCGCGGCATCCGGGCCGGTGAGCTCGTCCGGGTGGCGGCCACGACCCTCGGCGGCGGTGGTGGCGGCAAGGACGACATCGCCCAGGGCGGTGGGCAGGACGTCGCCAAGGTCGGCGAGGCCCTGTCCGCGGTGGAGTGGCGCGTCGGGGAGCTCGCCGGCTGATGCCGGAGCCGTCCGGGACCTGGATCGGTGTCGACGTCGGCACCGTGCGGGTCGGCGTCGCCCGCAGCGACCCGCACGGCATCCTCGCCACCCCGGTGGCGACGCTGGCCCGGGACCCGGATGCCGCCGTGTCACCGCAGGACCCGGACGTCACCGCGATCGCCGGCCTCGTCACCGAACTCGGCGCGGTCGGCGTGATCGTCGGCCTGCCCCGCTCGATGTCCGGTGTCGAGGGTCCGAGCGCAGCGAAGGCGCGCCAGTATGCTTCCGTCGTTGCGGCGCGCATCGCGCCGGTGTGGGTGCGTCTCATCGATGAGCGCCTGACCAGTGTCGATGCCCACCGCACGCTGCGTGACAGCGGTGTCTCCGGTCGGCGACAGCGCGCGGTGGTCGACCAGGCCGCTGCGGTGCTGATCCTCCAGAACGCCCTGGACACCCAGCGCACCACCGGATCCCCACCCGGGGAACAGGTCCGGATCGGACGGCGCAAGCCACGGACGAAGGATGTCAACCCGTGACGCAGGGCGACGTCTCCCACACGATCTTCGGTGAGCCCGAGCCGCCGCCCACGCGGCGTCGGGGGCACCACCGCCACGCGAAGCGCAACAACCGCCGCTGGCTGGTGCTGCTCATCGCGCTCGCCCTGCTCGGCGGTGCCGCGTGGGCTGCCGTGAGCGTGATCAAGCCGGTGCTGTCCTCGGTGTTCAACGGTGGCGGTTCGGAGACCGCTGACTTCCCCGGCCCCGGGGAGGGTGCGGTCGAGATCGTCGTCACCCCGGGGGAGACCGGCGAGGACATCGCGACGACGCTGCGGGACGCCGGCGTGGTGAAGACCAGGGGTGCGTACATCGACGTCGCTCGGTCCGACCCCGAGCGGGCCGCGGCCATCCAGCCCGGCAGGTACAACCTGCTCAAGGGGATGACGGCCGCCGAGGCGTTCGCGGTCCTCGGTGACCCGGCCAACCGGATCACCTCCGGCACGACGGTGCGCGAGGGTCTGTGGGCCACCGAGACCTTCGAGGTGCTGTCGAAGTCGACCGGCATCCCGGTCAAGGAGTACGCCGCTGCGGCCAAGGACGCGCGGGCGATCGGCCTGCCCGCCGAGGCGGAGGGCAACGTCGAGGGCTGGCTGGCCCCCTCGACCTACGAGTTCCCCGAGAACTCCACGGCCGCCGAACAGCTCGCGGCCATGGTCGCCCAGACCGTGAAGGTGCTCGACACCGCGGGGGTGGCCCCGAAGGACCGCGAGAACGTGCTCATCCTCGCCTCGCTCGTCGAGGCCGAGGCCAAGCTCGACGAGGACCGACCCAAGATCGCCCGGGTGTTCCTCAACCGGCTGGAAACCGACGGGGCGCCGACCTACGGTCTGCTCCAGTCGGACGCGGCGGTGTCCTACGGGGCTCAGCGCAGGTCGTTGTTCCCCAGCGAGGCCGAGCTCAACGACGCCAGCAACCCGTACAACACCCGACTGATCCCCGGGCTGCCGCCGGGCCCGATCAGCAACCCCGGCGCGGCGTCGATCAAGGCCGCCGCGAACCCCGCGGACGGCCCGTGGTTCTTCTTCGTCGCCGTCAACCCCATCACCGGTGAGACCAAGTACGGGGTCACCCTGGACGACCACAACAAGAACGTGCGTGAACTGACCGCGTACTGCAAGGAGAAGCCCAAGGACTGCGGGCTGTGAGGGCTGCCGTCCTCGGCTCACCGATCGCTCACTCGCTGTCGCCGGTGATCCACCGGGCCGGGTACCTGGCCGCCGGGCTCACCGGGTGGGAGTACACCGCCCACGAGGTCGACGCCGACGCACTTCCCGGGTTCGTCGGCGGCCTGGACACCTCCTGGCGTGGCCTGTCCCTGACGATGCCGCTCAAGCAGGTCGCCGGTGCGCTGGCCACGACGGTGGATGCCGTGGCCACCCGGTCCGGGGCCGTCAACACCTTGGTGCGGCGCGCCGACGCAGGGTGGGACGCCACGAACACCGATGTCGTCGGGGTCATCGAGGCGCTGCGGCCGCACCTGCCC
Source organism: Ornithinibacter sp. (assembly GCF_035443565.1). NCBI lineage: Bacteria > Bacillati > Actinomycetota > Actinomycetes > Micrococcales > Intrasporangiaceae > Ornithinibacter > Ornithinibacter sp. Next base: position 32,089 of record NZ_DAORSO010000005.1, read on the forward strand.
GACCGGGTGACCCGAGCCCTGGTGCTCGGGTCCGGCGCCACCGCCCGCTCGGCCGTGCTCGCCCTGGCCGAGCTCGGCATCACGACCCTCACCGTGCGGGCCCGCGACACGGCCAAGGCGGCCGACCTGCTGAGCTGGGCCCTCGGGCTGGACATCGGGATCCGCAACGGCTCGGTGGCCGACCTCGGGCCCTGGGTGAGCACCCGTGACGACGTCGTGGTCTCCACCCTGCCCGCGACGGCTGCCGAGGCGGTCGCCGCCACGGTCCCGGCGGCGCACCACGGCATCCTGCTCGACGTCGGCTACGACGGCTGGCCCACGCCCCCGGCGCGGGCCGCGGCCGCCGCCGGGATGACGGTGGTGTCGGGCCTGGACATGCTCGTGCACCAGGCGGCCGAGCAGTTCCGTCTCTTCACCGGGCACGACGCCCCGGTGGCCGAGATGGCCGCCGCAGGTCGGGCGGCCCTGGCCCGGCGATGACTCCGTGGTGGGTGGTCGTGGCCGCTGCCCTGGTCATGGGGGTGGTCGGCCACCTCACCGGGCAGCAGCTCGCGACGGGCGGCTACCGGATCCCCGAGGACGAGGCCGAGCACGCGGTGGGGCGCAACTGGTGGCCCGGGCTGCTGTGCGGTGCGCTGTCGGCGGTGGCGGCCTGGGCCGTCGGCGACCTCGCGGGGTGGGCAGCCCTGCCGGCCTACCTGCTCTTCGCGTGGCTGAGCGTCGGCCTCATCTGGATCGACCTCGACGTGCACCGCCTTCCGGTGGGTCTCGTCGTCCCCACGGGCTGGGGCATCCTCGGGCTCCTCGGCGTCGCGTCCCTCGCGTCCGGGGACCGGCGCTGGCTCGGCGCCGTCGTCGGGTTCGTCGTCATGGGGGTGGCCTACCTCGTGCTGGCGGTGCTGCCCGGTGGTGGTGTCGGCGGGGGAGACGTGCGGCTGGCGCCCCTGATCGGGGCGCTGCTCGGGTGGCTCGGCGCAGCCCACCTGGTGATCGGGCTGGCCGCCGGGTTCCTGATCGGCGGGGTGGCCGCTGCGGCGCTGCTCGTTCTCGGCCGGGCAGGGCTGAAGTCGTCGATCGCGTACGGCCCGGCGATGTGCCTCGGGGCGTGGGTGGGCATCGCCGCGACATCCCGGATCCTGACCGTGCTGTCGGGCGGCTGAGCGTCGCGTGACAGGATTCTGGCCATGCTGCGCTGGTTGACCGCCGGGGAGTCACACGGCCCCGCCCTCGTCGCGACGATCGACGGGTTGCCCGCCGGAGTCGTCGTCTCCAGCGACGACCTCGCCCGGGCGCTGGCCCGCCGCCGCCTCGGCCACGGCCGCGGGGCCCGGATGTCCTTCGAGCGTGACGACGTGGAGTTCCTCGGCGGGGTGCGCCACGGCGTGACCCTCGGCTCGCCCATCGCGATCCGGGTGGGCAACAGCGAGTGGCCCAAGTGGCAGACCGTCATGAGCCCCGACCCCGTCGCAGCCGCCGACCTCGCCGCGGCGAACGACATCAACGCCGAGAAGGAGATCGCCCGCAACCGGCCGCTCACCCGGCCCCGCCCCGGCCACGCGGACCTCGTCGGCATGCAGAAGTACGGCTTCGACGACGCGCGCCCCGTGCTCGAGCGGGCGTCGGCCCGCGAGACGGCCGCCCGGGTGGCGCTCGGTGAGGTGGCGGCCCGCTTCCTCGACCAGGCGTACGGCATCCGCCTCGTGTCCCACACGGTCGCCATCGGTGCCGCCGGCGTCGCCGAGGACGCACCGTTGCCGACCGCTGACGACGTCGCGGCGCTCGACGCCGACCCGGTCCGGGCCTTCGACGCCGCTGGCTCCGCGGCGATGGTCGCCGAGGTCGACGCCGCGCACAAGGACGGCGACACCCTCGGGGGAGTGGTCGAGGTCGTCGTCACCGGGCTGCCGCCGGGCCTGGGCTCGCACGTGCACTGGGACCGGCGCCTCGACGCGCGGCTCGCGGGGGCCCTCATGGGCATCCAGGCCATCAAGGGCGTCGAGGTCGGCGACGGCTTCCGCACCGCGACCCGGCGCGGCTCCGTGGCCCACGACGAGATGGAGCGAGGTCCCGACGGGGTCATCCGCCGGCGCACCGGGCGGGCCGGCGGCACCGAGGGCGGCATGTCGGTCGGCGGGTTGCTGCGGGTGCGCGCGGCCATGAAGCCCATCTCGACGGTGCCCCGGGCCCTGCAGACCGTCGACGTCGCCTCCGACGAGCCCGCACGCGCCATCCACCAGCGGTCCGACGTCTGCGCGGTGCCGGCGGCCGGGGTCGTCGCCGAGGCGATGGTCGCGCTCGTCCTGGCCGAGGCCTGCCTGGAGAAGTTCGGCGGGGACTCCGTCGGTGAGACGGCACGCAACCACGCGTCGTACCTGGCCGCGATCCCGGCCTCGATGCGCACCTGGGACGACGAATGAGCCCGCGGGTGGTGCTCATCGGGCCACCCGGGTCGGGCAAGAGCACCGTCGGGGCGGCGCTGGCCGCACGGCTCGGGCTGCCGCTGCACGACACCGACGCCGCGATCGAGGCGGCTGCGGGCCGCTCGATCTCGGACATCTTCATCGAGGACGGCGAGCCCACCTTCCGTGAGCTCGAGCGGGCCGAGGTGGCCCGTGCGGTCGAGCAGGAGGACGGTGTGCTGGCGCTCGGCGGCGGTGCCCCCGTGGACCCCCTGACCGAGCAGGTGCTCGCCGGGCAGGTCGTCGTGTTCCTCGACGTCGGCATCGCCGATGCCTCCAAGCGGGTGGGCTTCGACCAGAGCCGCCCCCTGCTCGCGGTCAACCCTCGGGCGTCGTGGGTGCGCCTGATGAACGAGCGCCGGCCCGTCTACGAGCGGGTCGCGACCCACCGCGTCGACACCGCAGGACGCACCCCCGACGCCGTCGCCGAGGAGATCGCCACCCTGCTGGGGGCGTCGTGACGGCGCCGGCGACCGTCATCCCGGTCGGAACCTCCTATGACGTCGTCGTCGGCCACGGGGTGTCCGACCGCGTCACCGACCTGCTCTCCGGGGACGTCCGGCAGGTTCTCGTCGTGCGGCCGGAGTCGCTGGCCCGTCTGGCAGCCCCGGTGGTCCACCGGTTGCGCGAGGCCGGGCTGACCGTGCACGAGACTGCCGTCCCGGACAACGAGGTGGCCAAGACCGCCGAGGTGGCGGCGGGCCTGTGGGCCACGCTGGGTCAGCACGCGTTCACCCGCTCGGATGCCGTGGTGGCGGTGGGTGGGGGCACCGTCACCGACCTCGCCGGTTTCGTCGCGGCCACGTGGCTGCGCGGGGTCGCCGTGGTGCACGTCCCGACGACCCTGCTCGCGATGGTCGACGCAGCCGTCGGCGGGAAGGCCGGGATCAACACGGCCGAGGGCAAGAACCTCGTCGGGTCCTTCCACGAGCCGGCCGGCGTGCTGTGCGACCTCGATGCCCTCGCCACCCTGCCCCGACCTGACCTCGTCGCCGGCCTCGCCGAGGTCGTCAAGGCCGGGTTCATCGCCGACCCGCGCATCCTCGAGCTCGTCGAGGGCGACCCCGACGGGGCGACCCGCGCGGACGGGCCCGCGATGCGTGAGCTCGTCGAGCGGGCCATCGCGATGAAGGCCGAGGTCGTCGCCGCCGACCTCAAGGAGTCGTGGCTGCGCGAGATCCTCAACTACGGACACACCCTGGGGCATGCCGTCGAGCAGGTCGAGGGCTACCGCCGTCGGCACGGTGAGGCGGTGGCGATCGGCATGACCTATGCCGCGCACCTGGCCCACCGGGCCGGGCACCTCACGGCGGATGCCGTGGCGCGCCACCGCGCGATCCTCACCTCGGTGGGCCTGCCCACCACCTACGAGGCGGGTCACTGGGACGCCCTGGCGACGGCGATGCAGCGCGACAAGAAGACCAGGGGTTCGGTGCTGCGCTTCATCGTCCTCGAGGACATCGGGGCGCCCACGCGTCTCGTCGGCCCGGACGAGGCGCTGCTGCGCGCCGCCTACGACGACCTCTGCCGCTGAGCGGCACACCGCGGGTGCGCGGGCGCACAGGTGGCCCACAGCAGGTGCACGGACGGGTCATGGCGGGCTCCAGCAGGGTTCTCGCCATGAGCACCCAGACGCAGCCAGCTGCCCCACCGCCCTCGACCGCCGGCCCCGAGGCCGGCGTCCACCCAGACCACGACCGCGGACTCGAGTTCGACGTGCGCACCCTGCTGGCCCGGCGCTCCGCGCTCGGCCTGCTCTCCGGTGCGGGCCTGCTCGCCCTCGTCGGCTGCTCCGACGCGTCATCCGCAACGTCCGCATCCACGGCATCCACGGCACCCACGGCATCCGCCACCGCCACGACGAGCGCGGGCGGCGGCGCGACGGCATCCGCCGCCGCCGTCGACTCCGTCGTGCCCGACGAGACGGCAGGCCCCTACCCGGGTGACGGCAGCAACGGCGCCGACGTGCTCGACGACTCCGGGATCGTCCGGCAGGACATCTCCTCGTCGTTCGGGACCTCGACGACGACTGCCGCCGGCGTCCCGCTCGCCGTGAACCTCACCGTCCTCAACTCAGCCGACGGGTACGCAGCGCTCGAGGGCGTCGCCGTCTACGCGTGGCACGCCGACGCCCAGGGCCGCTACTCGATGTACTCCCCGGGAGTGGAGAACGAGAACTACCTGCGCGGCGTGCAGCCCACCGACGCGAGCGGCACGGCCAGCTTCACCACGATCTTCCCCGGCTGCTACGACGGGCGGTGGCCGCACATCCACTTCGAGGTCTACCGCAGCACCTCCGAGGCGACGAGCGACGGTCAGATCGTCAAGACCAGCCAGATCGCACTGCCACAGGCGGCGTGCGAGGCCGTCTACGCGGACGGTGCGACGTACGTGTCGAGCGCCGACAACCTCGCCCGCACGTCACTGACGCGAGACATGGTCTTCGGTGACGACGGCGGCATCCACCAGCTGGCCACCGTGACGGGCGACACCGCGTCCGGCTACGTCGCGAACCTCACGATCGCCATCTGAGGGGGGCGGCCCGGCGGGGGACGGGGTGGGGGGCATCGCGCGATAGACTCGTGCGGTTCCCCACCCCTCGCCGGGGTGCTGCCTGCCCGCAACCGGGGCGCGGTGACCGGCGTCGACGAAAGCGAAGATCCACCCGTGGCATCGACCAACGACCTCAAGAACGGCCTCGTCCTCAACCTCGAGGGCCAGCTCTGGACCGTCGTCGAGTTCCAGCACGTCAAGCCCGGCAAGGGCCCGGCCTTCGTGCGCACCAAGCTGAAGAACGTCATGAGCGGCAAGGTCGTCGACAAGACCTTCAACGCCGGTGTCAAGGTCGAGACCGCGAACGTCGACAAGCGGAACATGCAGTACCTCTACAACGACGGCACCGACTTCATCTTCATGGACGGTGACACCTACGACCAGATCGCGGTCAGCCCCGAGGTCGTCGGTGACGCCGCCAAGTACATGCTCGAGAACCAGGACGCGATCGTGGCCCGCCACGACGGCACCGTGCTGTTCATCGAGCTCCCCGCGTCGGTCGTCCTCGAGATCTCGTACACCGAGCCGGGCCTCCAGGGCGACCGCTCTACCGGCGGCACCAAGCCGGCGACGCTCGAGACCGGCGCCGAGATCGCCGTTCCGCTGTTCCTGGAGACCGGCACCAAGGTCAAGGTCGACACCCGCGACGGCTCCTACCTCGGTCGGGTCAGCTGACCCGTGGCCGCCCGCACCAAGGCCCGCAAGCGCGCGCTCGACCTGCTCTTCGAGGCCGAGCAGCGCCAGGTCAACGTCGGTGAGCTGCTGCGGCAGCGGCTGGCCGCTCCCGTGACCGAAGCCCCGCTGTCGGAGTTCACCGGTGACCTCGTCAGCGGGGTCGTCGAGCACTGGACCCAGATCGACGAACTGATCGCGACGTACTCACAGGGCTGGACCCTGGCCAGGATGCCGGCCGTCGACCGCTCGATCCTGCGCCTGGGCGCCTACGAGGTGCTCTACTCCACGGATGTCCCCGAGGCCGTCGCGATCAGCGAGTGGGTGGGGCTGGCCACCGAGCTGTCCACCGATGACAGCCCGAAGTTCGTCAACGGCCTCCTGGGCCGCCTGGTCGAGGTCAAGCCGACCCTGGCCTGAGCCGCATTCGAACCCCGGGTGCACGGATTCGCGAGCGGTATCACCTCGACCCCGGGTCACTCCTCGAGGCGGAAGCCGATCTTGAGCCCCACCTGGTAGTGGGCGATCGCACCGTCGAAGGCGCGGACGGGGTTGCGGCTCAGGTGGCGCCGGCGGACGCGAAGACGACCTCCGGCCACGGTGAGCTGGCCAGCCAGCGCCGACGGGTCTCGGCGTCGGCGTCGCGCGGGGGGAACAGCTGCGCTCGCATGGGAGCCACGACCGCCGCCGGGCCGACGTCGCCGCCGTCGAGGGCACCTGACGCCCGTGAGGTATCGGCGCACGACGCGTCACGCTGGGTGAGGGGCTGGACGGACGTCTGCACGATGGCCTCCTTCTCGGGTGGGGGAGGCCCCGCTCTGGCGCCTCACACGAGCCAGTAGATCACGAAATGTTTTGTCAGGCATAGCATCGCGTTATGTGAGTCCATCATCCGGACCTGGTGTCCGGCACGCGAACCTCGTCAGGGGCTCGGCCGCGGACCCCGTACAGTGGTTCGCGCACCAACCGACATCCTTTAACGACCTGTCCCGTGAGGCAGGGAAGGAGGTCCGCGTCATGACGCGCGCCGACAGCATCGTGCCCCCCGGACAACCCCTCGACCCCGACGGCCGTACCGTCCTCACTGCGAGTGACGTCGCCCGGGCCCTGCGCCGTATCGCCCACGAGATCCTCGAGCACAACAAGGGGCCTGATGATCTCGTCGTCCTCGGCATCCCCAGTCGAGGCGTCGAGCTGGCCAACCGGCTCGTCGACCTCATCCGCGAGGTCGAGGGCGCTGAGGTTCCCGTGGGCAGCCTGGACATCACCATGCACCGCGACGACCTGCGCCACCAGCCCACTCGGGCCCCGATGCACACGCAGATCCCGAGCGGCGGCATCGACGACAAGGTCGTCGTCCTCGTCGACGACGTGCTCTACTCCGGGCGCACCATCCGCGCAGCCCTCGACGCGCTCTCCGATCTGGGCCGTCCTCGCGCGGTGCGACTGGCCGTGCTCGTCGACCGCGGCCACCGCGAGCTGCCGATCCGGGCCGACCACGTCGGCAAGAACCTGCCGACCAGCCACGCCGAGAAGGTCCAGGTGCGCCTGGCCGGGCACGACGGCCTCGAGGACGTCGTGCGGATCGCCGGGGGTGACGCCCGATGAACCGCCACCTGCTCTCCAGCGCCGACCTGACCCGCGACGACGTGCGGATGCTGCTCGCGACGGCATCCGAGATGCACGAGGTGCAGCGCCGCGACGTCAAGAAGCTGCCCACGCTGCGTGGGCGCACGATCATCAACCTCTTCTTCGAGGACTCCACCCGCACCCGCAGCAGCTTCGAGATCGCGGGCAAGTGGATGAGCGCCGACACCATCAACATCACCGGCAAGGGCAGCAGCGCCAGCAAGGGTGAGAGCCTGCGCGACACCGTGCGCACCATCGACGCCATGGCCGTCGACGCCATCGTCATGCGCCACATGGCCAGCGGCGCCGCCCACCAGGTGGCGCAGTGGGTCGACGCCAGCGTCATCAACGCCGGCGACGGCACCCACGAGCACCCGACCCAGGCCCTGCTCGACGCCTACACCATCGAACAGCGGCTCGGAGACCTCGACGGTGCCCACGTCGCGATCGTCGGCGACCTCACCCACAGCCGCGTGTTCCGCTCCAACGCGATCATGCTGCGGACCCTGGGCGCCCGGGTCACCCTCGTCGCCCCTCCGACGCTGATGCCGAGCGGCATCCGCCCGTGGGCTGCCGCCGACGGCCTCACCCTCTCCGACGACCTCGACGCCGTGCTCGCGAGCGGGCCGGACGCCGTCATGATGCTGCGCGTGCAGCGCGAGCGGATGAGCGGCGGCTTCTTCCCCACGCCACGCGAGTACACGGTCGGCTTCGGGCTGACCCGCGACCGCCTGCGAGCCCTGGCCGACGCCAACTCCGACGCCGTCATCTGCCACCCCGGCCCGATGAACCGCGGCCTGGAGATCAGCGCCGACGCCGCCGACGCCGCCCGCAGCCTCGTGCTCGACCAGGTCTCCGCAGGGGTGGCGGTGCGGATGTCCGTCCTCTACCACCTGCTCGCCGGAGAGGGGGTGGCGGCATGAGTGACCTGCTGGTCATCGGTGCCGACGTCCTCGGCGGAGGAAGCGCCGACGTGCTCGTCCGCGACGGCCTCGTCGCCGCGGTCGGTGCGGATGCCGCAGCCGACGCGCGCTCCGGGGCAGAGCGGCTCGACGCCGACGGGCTGGTCCTGCTGCCCGGCTTCGTCGACCTGCACACCCACCTGCGCGAACCCGGCCGCGAGGACGCCGAGACGATCGCCTCCGGTTCGCGCGCCGCGGCCGTCGGCGGGTTCACCGCCGTGCTCGCCATGGCCAACACCAACCCGGTCACCGACACCGCCGAGGCCGCCGAGCGGATCCGCGACCTCGGCGCCGCCGCGGGGCTCGTCGACGTCGTGCCGGTCGGGGCCGTCACCAAGGGTCTTGACGGGGCCGAGCTCGCCGAGCTCGGCCTCATGCACCGCTCCCGGGCCCGAGTTCGGGTGTTCTCCGACGACGGCCGCTGCGTCGCCGACGGCCGGGTCATGCGCCGGGCCCTGGAGTACGTGCGCGCGTTCGGGGGTGTCATCTCCCAGCACAGCCAGGACCCGAGCCTGGCCGGGCCGCAGGCCTGCTGCCACGAGGGCGAGACCTCCGGACGGCTCGGCCTGCCCGGCTGGCCGGCGGTGGCCGAGGCGAGCATCATCGCCCGCGACGCGATGCTCGCCGAGCACACCGGGTCGCGGGTGCACGTCGCCCACGTCAGCACGGCAGAGGGCCTCGACGTCGTCCGCTGGGCCAAGGCCCGGGGCATCGCGATGACCGCCGAGGTGACCCCGCACCACCTGGCGTTGGGCACCGACCTGCTGGCCGGCTACGACCCGGTCTTCAAGGTCAACCCGCCGTTGCGCCCCGACACCGACCGGGCGGCCCTGGTCGAGGGCCTGCTCGACGGCACCATCGACGCGATCGCCACCGATCACGCCCCGCACGCGCGGCACGACAAGGAACACGCGTTCGTCGACGCCGCGTTCGGCATGCTCGGGCTCGAGACCGCCTTCGCGGTCGTCCACGACCTGCTCGTCGCCGACGGCCGCCTGCCGTGGAGCGACCTCGCCCGGCTGATGTCGGTCGCCCCGGCCGCCATCGCCGGGCTGGCCGACCACGGCCGCCCGATCACCCCCGGCGAGCCCGCCAACCTCGTGCTCGTCGACCCCACAGCCTCGGTCACCGTCGACCGGGACTCCTCGCAGTCCCTGTCCCGCAACACCCCGTGGCACGGCGCCAGCCTCACCGGCGCCGTCCGCACGACGATCTTGCGCGGTCGCGTCACCGCGCACGAAGGAGCGCCCACCTCATGCTGACCACCCGCGAGCCCGCCGTCCTCGTGCTCGAGGACGGCCGCACGTTCACCGGCCGGGCCTACGGCCATCGCGGCAGCACGGTCGGCGAGGCCGTCTTCAACACCGGCATGACCGGCTACCAGGAGACCCTCACCGACCCCAGCTACCACCGCCAGGTCGTCGTCATGACGGCCCCCCACGTCGGCAACACCGGCTGGAACGACGAGGACGACGAGTCCGGTCGCATCTGGGTCTCCGGCTTCGTCGTGCGCGACCCTGCCCTGCGGCCCTCGAACTGGCGCTCCCAGCGCTCCCTCGAGGACGAGCTCGACGCGAAGGGTGTCGTCGGCATCTGCGACCTCGACACCCGGGCGCTGACCCGGCACCTGCGCGAGCGCGGCGCCATGCGCGCCGGCATCTTCTCCGGGGATGCCGCGAGCGCACCTCGCGAGCGGCTCCTCACCCAGGTCATCGACGCACCGTCGATGACCGGCGCGGCGCTCGCCGAGCAGGTGGCGACCCAGGTGGCCTACGTCGTGCCGGCGGTGGGGGAGAGGCGCTTCACCGTGGCCGCGGTCGACCTCGGCATCAAGGCGATGACGCCGACGATGATGGCGCAGCGCGGCATCGAGGTGCACGTGCTGCCCGCCACCACGACCATCGAGGAGATCCGGGCGATCGCCCCTGACGGGGTGTTCTTCTCCAACGGCCCCGGCGACCCGAGCACCGCCGAGCGCCAGGCCGACCTGCTGCGCGCCGTGCTGCGCGACGGCATCCCCTACTTCGGCATCTGCTTCGGCAACCAGATCCTCGGCAAGGCGCTCGGGTTCGGCACCTACAAGCTGAAGTACGGCCACCGCGGCATCAACCAGCCGGTCATGGACCGCACGACCGGCAAGGTCGAGGTGACCGCGCACAACCACGGGTTCGCCGTCGACGCGCCGCTCGACACGGTCACCGAGACCGAGTTCGGCAGCGTCGCGGTCAGCCACGTCTGCCTCAACGACGACGTCGTCGAAGGTCTCGAGGTGCGTCAGGGCGAGCAGCTCACCGCCTTCTCGGTGCAGTACCACCCGGAGGCCGCGGCCGGCCCCCACGACGCCGCCTACCTGTTCGACCGGTTCGTCGACCTGATGCAGGCGTCCCGAACACCCGACACCACGCAGGGAGAGGTGGCCTGAGGTGCCCAAGCGCGACGACATCACGAGCGTGCTCGTCATCGGCTCCGGACCGATCGTCATCGGTCAGGCCTGCGAGTTCGACTACTCCGGCACCCAGGCGTGCCGCGTCCTGCGGGAGGAGGGCATCCGCGTCATCCTCGTCAACTCCAACCCCGCGACGATCATGACCGACCCCGAGTTCGCCGACGCGACCTACGTCGAGCCGATCACCCCGGAGATCGTCGAGAAGATCATCGCCAAGGAGCGACCGGATGCCGTGCTCGCCACCCTGGGTGGGCAGACCGCGCTGAACTGCGCGATCGAGCTGCACGAGCGCGGTGTCCTCGAGAAGTACGACGCGCCCCTCATCGGGGCCAACGTCGAGGCGATCGAGCTCGGGGAGAACCGGGAGAAGTTCAAGGGCGTGGTGGAGCGCTGCGGCGCCGAGTCGGCCCGCTCGGTCATCTGCCACACCATGGGTGAGGTGCTCGCCGCGGCCGACGACCTCGGCTACCCGGTCGTCGTCCGACCCTCGTTCACCATGGGGGGCCTCGGCAGCGGGTTCGCCCACGACGAGGACGAGCTCGTGCGCATCGCCGGTGCGGGCCTGCAGTACAGCCCGGTCACCGAGGTGCTCCTCGAGGAGTCGATCCTGGGCTGGAAGGAGTACGAGCTCGAGGTGATGCGCGACCACGCCGACAACGTCGTCGTCGTCTGCTCCATCGAGAACTTCGACCCGATGGGCGTGCACACCGGCGACTCGATCACCGTGGCCCCCGCGCTGACCCTCACCGACCGCGAGTACCAGCGCCTGCGCGACGTCGGCATCGCGATCATCCGCGAGGTCGGGGTCGACACCGGCGGCTGCAACATCCAGTTCGCGATCAACCCGGCCGACGGGCGCCTCATCGTCATCGAGATGAACCCCCGCGTCTCTCGGAGCTCGGCGCTGGCGTCCAAGGCCACCGGCTTCCCGATCGCGAAGATCGCGGCGAAGATGGCCATCGGCTACACCCTCGACGAGGTGCGCAACGACATCACGCGAGAGACCCCGGCATCCTTCGAACCGACGCTCGACTACGTCGTCGTCAAGGTGCCGCGGTTCGCGTTCGAGAAGTTCCCCGCGGCCGACGACACGCTGACGACGACGATGAAGTCGGTCGGTGAGGCGATGGCCATCGGACGCAACTTCACCGAGGCGCTGCAGAAGGCGCTGCGGTCCCTGGAGAAGAAGGGGAGCAGCTTCCACTGGGACGGCGAACGCCCCACGACCGAGCAGGCCCGAGAGATCCTCGCCGTGGCCACCCGCCCGACCGACGGCCGCATCATCTTCGTCCAGCAGGCACTGCGCGGTGGGCTCTCGGTCGAGGAGGTCCACGAGGCCACGGGCATCGACCCGTGGTTCCTGGACCAGATGGCCCTCATCGAGCAGATCGCGGATGCCGTCGCAGCAGCCCCGGAACTGACCCCCGAGCTGCTGCGGCTGGCCAAGACCCACGGGTTCAGCGACGCCCAGATCGCCGGGCTGCGTGCCATGCCCGAGGCGGTGGTGCGCGGAGTGCGCCACGCCCTGGGGGTGCGCCCCGTCTTCAAGACGGTCGACACCTGCGCCGCCGAGTTCGCGGCCCAGACGCCCTACCACTACAGCACCTACGACGAGGAGAACGAGGTCGCCCCCCGTGAGCGGCCCGCCGTGCTGATCCTCGGGTCAGGTCCCAACCGGATCGGGCAGGGCGTGGAGTTCGACTACTCCTGCGTGCACGCCAGCTTCGCCCTGCGCGACGCCGGCTACGACACCGTCATGGTCAACTGCAACCCCGAGACGGTGTCCACCGACTACGACACGAGCAGCCGTCTGTACTTCGAGCCGCTCACCCTCGAGGACGTCCTCGAGGTCGTCCACGCCGAGCGGCACGCCGGCCCGATCGCCGGGGTCATCGTCCAGCTCGGTGGCCAGACCCCGCTCGGCCTGGCCAAGGCGCTCAAGGCCGAGGGGGTGCCGATCGTCGGCACGTCACCCGAGGCCATCGACCTCGCCGAGGACCGTGGCGCGTTCGGCCGCGTGCTGCACGAGGCGAACCTGCCCGCGCCCAAGCACGGCACGGCCTACAGCGCCCACGAGGCCGTCGACATCGCCCGGGAGATCGGCTACCCGGTGCTCGTGCGTCCGTCGTACGTGCTCGGCGGTCGCGGCATGGAGATCGTCTTCGACGACGAGACGCTCTCCGGCTACGTCGAGCGGGCCACCATCGCCAGCCCGGAGCACCCCGTGCTCGTCGACCGCTTCCTCGACGACGCGATCGAGATCGACGTCGACGTGCTCTACGACGGGGTCGACATCTATGTCGGCGGGATCATGGAGCACATCGAGGAGGCCGGCATCCACTCCGGCGACTCCTCGTGCACGCTGCCGCCGGTCACCCTCGGCGACAGCGAGCTCGAGCGGGTGCGGGTCTCGACCCGCAAGCTCGCCGAGGGCATCGGGGTGCGGGGTCTGATGAACGTGCAGTTCGCGCTCGCGCAGGACATCCTCTACGTGCTCGAGGCCAACCCGCGCGCGTCGCGGACCGTGCCGTTCGTCGCCAAGGCGACCGGGGTGCCGATCGCGAAGGCGGCCGCCCGGATCATGCTCGGCGCGACCATCGCCGAGCTGCGTGACGAGGGGCTGCTGCCGGCGCACACCGACGGTGGTCGGATGCCGGCCCACGCGCCGATGTCGGTCAAGGAGGCCGTGCTGCCCTTCAAGCGCTTCCGCACCGCCGACGGGCTCGTCGTCGACAGCCTGCTGGGCCCCGAGATGCGCTCCACCGGTGAGGTCATGGGCATCGACACCGACTTCGGCCGGGCCTTCGCCAAGGCCCAGCTCGGTGCGATCAGCGGGCTGCCCACGACGGGAACGGTGTTCGTATCGGTGGCCAACCGCGACAAGCGGGCCATCATCTTCCCGGTCAAGCGCCTGCTGGACCTCGGCTTCCGGATCGTGTCGACGTCGGGCACCGCTGACGTGCTGCGCCGCAACGGCATCGAGGCCGAGGTCGTGCTCAAGCACGCCGAGCGCGGCCCCGAGGGGCGCTCGATCGTCGACTGGATCAACGCCGGTGAGGTCGACATGGTGGTCAACAGCCCCAGCGGGCCGAGCGCGTCCGCCCGGGCCGACGGCTACGCCATCCGGGCGGCCACGACCGCCATGGACAAACCGATCATCACGACGGTGCAGCAGCTGGCAGCTGCGGTGCAGGCGATCGAGGCCGTGATCACCGGCGACCTCGACGTCACCCCGTTGCAGCAGCACGCCGCCGACCTCGACCTCTACGGCGTGCAGGCACCGGCGTGAGCGCGGCCAGCGTCGCCCCGGCGGCGGGTGGGGTCACCCAGGTCGTCGGCAGCGTCGTCGCCAACGACCCCGTCGGTGCCTACCGCCACCTGGTGATCTCGGCCCCCGGGGTGGCGGAGCTCGCCTCTCCCGGGCAGTTCGTCGCCCTCGCGGTCGGCGGGCCGACCTCGGCCAACCTGCTGCGCCGGTGCTTCTCCCTGCATCGGGTGGATGTCGGCCTCGGCACCATCGAGGTGGTCATCGCCGCGCACGGGCCCGGAACGACGTGGCTGACCGAGGTGCGCGTCGGTGACCCCGTCGACGTCGTGGCACCCCTGGGGCGACCGTTCCCCCTGCCCGAGCAGCCTGAGGCCTGCGTGCTCGTCGGGGGTGGCTACGGCTCCGCGCCGCTCTTCTGGCTCGCCGAGGCTTTGCGCACCCGTGCCGGCCACGTCGAGATGGTGCTCGGCGCGGCATCCGAGGACCGGATCTTCGGGGCCTCGCTGGCCCGCCGAGATGCCGACGGGGTCACCGTGACCACCGACGACGGCTCGATCGGCCGCCGCGGCTGGGTGTCCGTCGTGCTCGGTGACGTCATCGACCGTACCAACGCCACGGTCGTGTACGCCTGCGGCCCGATGGCCATGCTGAAGTCGGTCACCGACATCGCCACCGCCCACGGGGCCGTGGCCCACGTGGCCGTCGAGGAGTCGATGGCCTGCGGCATCGGGGTGTGCATGACCTGCGTGCTGCCGATCACGGGTGAGGACGGCGTGACGAAGATGGTGCGCTCGTGCGTCGACGGCCCGGTGTTCCGGGGTGACCGCGTGCGCTGGGACGCCTTCGGCGACGGCATCTGCCGGGTGCCGGCCGACACCCTCGGCGCGCCGCAGGCGGGGGGCCACTGATGGTGGACATGAGCACCGCGCTCGGTGCGCTCACCCTGCCCAACCCGGTCATGACGGCATCCGGCTGCGCCGCGAACGGCCAGGAGCTGAACCGCTTCTTCCCGGTGTCCGAGCTCGGGGCCTTCGTCACCAAGACGGTCATGGCCGCGCCGCGCTCGGGGCGAGGCACCCCGCGGATGGCCGAGACGGCATCCGGCATGCTCAACTCGATCGGGCTCCAGGGGCCCGGCATCGAGGCATTCGTCGAGAACGACCTCGCCTGGCTGGCCTCGGTGGGCGCTCGGGTGCTCGTGTCGATCGCCGGCAACACCGCCGCGGAGTTCGGGGAGGTCGCCGCCTGCCTCGCCGACAGCCCGGCCTTTGCGGCCGTCGTCGGGGTCGAGGTCAACATCTCGTGCCCCAACGTCGCCAACCGCGGCCTGGTGTTCGCGTGCGACCCCGTCTCGTCCGACGCGGTGGTGCGACTCGTTCGCGACAAGCTCCCGGCGGCGACGCCGATCTTCGCCAAGCTCACCCCGGACGTCACCGACATCGTGACCATCGCGGATGCCGCGCTCGGCGCCGGGGCCGACGGCCTGACGATGATCAACACCCTGCTCGGCATGGTCATCGACACCGACCTGCTGCGACCACAGCTGGCTGGGGTCACCGGTGGGCTGTCCGGCCCGGCCGTGCGCCCCGTCGCCGTGCGCGCCCTGTGGCAGGTCACGGCGGCGATGCGCGACGGGCGCCTGCCCACCGCACCCCTCATCGGGGTCGGGGGAGTGCGCACCGGGCGCGATGCGCTCGAGCTCGTCGCCGCCGGTGCCAGCGCCGTGCAAGTGGGCACCGCGACGTTCAACGACCCCTCGCGCCCGCGCCGGGTCGTCGACGAGCTCGAGGCCGAGATCACCCGCCACGGGTTCACCCGCTTCGCCGACGTCGTCGGCATCGCCCACGACAGGATGGTTTCGCCATGAGTCTCGACCCGTTCGGCGTGCGGTTGCGCGCCGCCATGGACGCGCACGGCCCGCTGTGCGTCGGCATCGACCCGCACGCCGCGCTGCTCCAGGCGTGGGGGCTGCCGGTCGATCTGTCCGGGCTCGAGCGGTTCGCGATGACGTGCGTCGAGGCCTTCGCGGGGCGCGTCGCGGTCGTCAAGCCCCAGTCGGCGTTCTTCGAGGTGTTCGGCTCGCGCGGTGTGGCGGTGCTCGAGCGGGTGCTCGCTGACCTGCGCGACGCCGGGACGCTGACGATCCTGGACGCCAAGCGTGGCGACATCGGCTCGACCATGGCGGCGTACGCGCAGGCATTCCTCTCCGACGAGGGGCCGGGTCGTGCCGATGCCCTCACCGTGAGTCCCTTCCTCGGCTACGGGTCGCTGCGCCCGGCCCTGGACGTCGCCGCCGCCACCGGGCGCGGGGTGTTCGTCCTCGCGCTGACGTCGAACCCCGAGGGTCCCCAGGTTCAGCACGCGCAGACGCCGCAGGGCTCGGTCGCCGGCGCGGTGGTCGCCGGTGCTGCTGCCGACAACGCCGGGGCTGCCGCACGGGGCGAGATGGGCCACGTCGGCCTCGTCGTCGGCGCGACCGTCGGGGATGCCGTGACGCGCCTCGGTCTCGACCTCGCCTCCAGCGCCGCCCCCCTCCTCGCACCGGGGCTCGGTGCGCAGGGTGCCGGCCCCGGTGACCTGCGCGCGGTCTTCGGTGACGCCGTGGGCAACGTGCTGCCGAACGTGTCGCGCTCGGTGCTCTCCGCAGGGCCGTCGGTGCAGGCGCTCGCCGCCGCCGCGGCACGTGACGCCGACAGCGTACGTGCTGCCCTGTGAGCCAGCGCTAGAGTCGAACCACTCCCCGTCGGGTGCTGATGCAGATGGCCCCGCATGTCGCCGAAGGACGCACCTGTGGCACTTCCGCCGCTCACCCCCGAACAGCGTTCCGCCGCCCTGGCCAAGGCGGCGGCGTCCCGGCGTGAGCGCGCCGAGGTCAAGCACCGCCTCAAGCACTCGGGCCTCTCGCTCGCCGAGGTGATCGACGCCGGCAAGACCAACGAGGTCGTCGGCAAGATGCGCGTCTCCGCCCTGCTGGAGTCGCTGCCCGGCGTCGGCCGGGTCCGCGCACGACAGATCATGCAGGAGGTCGGCATCTCCGAGAGCCGCCGCGTGCGCGGCCTCGGCCAGAACCAGGCCGCCGCCCTGATCGAGCGCTTCGGACGGTGAGTGCCCCCTCGCGCCTGACGGTCCTCGCGGGACCCACCGCGGTCGGCAAGGGCACGGTGGCGGCCTACGTGCGCGAACACCACCCCGAGGTCTGGGTCTCGGTGTCCGCGACGACCCGCCGCCCGCGACCCGGCGAGATCGACGGCATCCACTACCACTTCGTCGACGACGAGCACTTCGACGCGATGGTGCGCGACGGCGAGCTCCTCGAGTGGGCGGTGGTGCACGGCCGCGCGAAGTACGGCACCCCCCGGGGCCCGGTCGAGCAGGCCCTGGCGGCCGGGAGGCCGGCCCTGCTCGAGATCGACCTCCAAGGCGCCCGTCAGGTTCGCGAGACGATGCCCGAGGCGTTGTTCGTCTTCCTCGCGCCGCCGACGTGGGACGAACTCGTGCGACGGCTCGTCGGCCGGGGGACCGAGGGTGAGGAGGAACGCGAGGCCCGACTGTCCACCGCGAGGGTCGAACTGGCCTCCGCGAGCGAGTTCGATGTCACCGTCCTCAACGACGACGTCCACCGGGCGGCCGAGGAACTCGTATCATTGATGAGAACCCCTCCCACCTGAGCGAAGCGAGATCCAGCGTGTCCGGAACCGTGGCCGACCCCATCGGCATCACCAACCCCCCGATCGACGAGCTCCTCGAGCGCGCCGACTCCAAGTACTCCCTGGTGCTCTACTCCGCGAAGCGGGCCCGGCAGATCAACGCCTACTACGCCCAGCTCCAGGAGGGCCTGCTCGAGTACGTCGGGCCGCTCGTCGACTCCGAGGTGCACGAGAAGCCCATGTCGATCGCCCTTCGCGAGATCAACGAGGGCCTGCTGACCTCGACCCCCACGCCGTCCCAGGGCTGACCTGACGTGGGCGCCGGGGTGCGAGCGTGAAGGTCGTCCTCGGCGTTGCCGGTGGCATCGCCGCCTACAAGGCCGCGTCACTGCTCCGGCTGTTCACCGAGGCCGGGCACGACGTCACGGTGGTGCCGACGCAGGCTGCGCTCAACTTCGTCGGCGCGGCCACGTGGTCGGCGCTGTCCGGCAAGCCGGTGCACACCGACGTGTGGTCCGACATCACGGCGGTGCCGCACGTGCGCATCGGCCAGGAGGCCGACCTCGTCGTCGTGGCGCCCGCCACCGCTGACCTGCTCGCCCGCGCGGCCACCGGGCAGGCGAACGACCTGCTCACGACGGTGCTGCTCACGGCGCGGTGCCCGGTGGTGATGGCGCCCGCCATGCACACCGAGATGTGGGAGCACGCCGCCACCCAGGCCAACGTCGCGACGCTCAGCGAGCGCGGGGTACACATCGTCCCCCCGGCATCCGGCCGCCTCACGGGCAGCGACACCGGGCCCGGCCGCCTGCCCGAGCCCGAGGACCTGTTCGCCGTCTGCGCCCGCATCGTCCCGACCACGCCTGCCGGTGACCGGGCACCACACCGGGCCGACGCCGTTCCGGAAGCTGCCGGCAGGAAGGGTGAGGACCTCACGGGCCTTCGAGTCGTCGTGAGCGCCGGGGGCACCCGCGAGCCGCTCGACCCCGTGCGCTACCTCGGCAACCGCTCGTCGGGCAAGCAGGGGTACGCCCTCGCGCAGGCTGCGGCCGACCGCGGGGCCGACGTCACCCTGGTGTCGTCGTCGTCACAGCCCGTGCCGGCCGGCGTCACGCTCGTTCCCGTCGAGACCGCCCTGGAGCTGCAGGCCGCCGTCACGCACGCCGTGCACGGGGCCGACGTCGTCGTGATGGCTGCCGCCGTGGCCGACTTCCGCCCGTCGAGCTATGCCGACCACAAGATCAAGAAGTCCCACGAGGCCGCGGCCGACGGCAGCGCCGACGAGTCGGCCCCGGTCGTGACCCTGGTGCGCAACCCCGACATCCTCGCCGGGCTCGTCGAGGCGCGGGGGAGCGCCAGCACCCCCGTCATCGTGGGGTTTGCCGCCGAGACCGGCGACGGCGAGGCCTCCGTGCTCGAGCACGGACGGGCAAAGCTGGCTCGCAAGGGCTGTGACCTGCTCGTCGTCAACGAGGTGGGGGTCGGCGTCACCTTCGGGCAGGACGACAACACCGTGCACATCCTCGAGCGCGGCACCGACCACGTGACCGACATCGGGCCGGCCACCAAGCTCGAGGTCGCGCACGCGGTCTGGGACGCCGTCACCGACCTCCTCTGACGCACGTGGTGCACTCCAGCCACCGCGAAGCAGGTGGCTGGAGTGCACCAAGGTGCGGGTGGGTGGGGTCAGCGGCGGGCTGAGGTCTTGGCCTTGCGCGCGCTCCCCGGCACGCGGTCCGACTCGTCCGAACCCTGATCGTCCGCCGTCGCGTCGTCTTCCGCGGTCTCGGATGCCGCCTGCTCCCCGTCGACCTCCCCGGTCTCGGATGCCGGGTGGTCGCCGTCGGCCTCGGCGGTCGCCTCGCTCGTGTC
>NZ_DAORSO010000005.1:51696-56609 GCF_035443565.1 Ornithinibacter sp.
GTCGCCTCGCTCGTGTCCACGGACTCAGCTGCCGGGGCCTGCTCGGCGTCCTCTGCCGGGGCCTGCTCGGCGGGAGCGTCGGCATCAGCCGCAGCATCCAGGGCAGTGACCGCGGCGGGACCACCGAGGGTGGCGAGCATGTTGCGCACGTTGCTCAGCTGGGCGGTGATGCTGTCGCGGCGAGCCGTGGCGGCGCTCAGCTCACGCTCGGAGTCGCGGCGCACTCGCTCTGCCTGCTCCTTGGCCGACGCGACGAGGGCAGCTGCCTCCGAGCGGGCGGCGTCGAGCACGCGTGCGGCCTCCTCGGCTGCCGCGGCGCGGTCCTGCTCGGCCTCGCGAGCCAGCAGGTCGGCGCGCTCCTGGACGGCGGCCAGGGCCTGGTCCTGCTTGGCCATCTGGCCGGTGAACTCAGCGGTGGCCTTCTCCCGCCGCTCGGCAAGGGTGCGCTCGAAGTCCGCGGCGGAAGCGGCTGCGGTGGCCCGCTGCTTCTCGAAGTAGGCCTCGGCCTCCTCGCGGCGGGCGGCGGCCTCGCGGGCGGCGTCGTCGACGATCGAGTCGGCCTCCTGCTTGGCACGGGCCAGGGCCTGCTCGGCATCGACGTCGGCGCGCGAGCGACGGTCCTCGGCATACCGGTCGGCTTCGGTCCGCGCCAGCGCGGCGGCCTCGTCAGCGGCGAACCGGGTCTGGCCGGCCTCCTCCTCGGCGGTGGCGCGAATGGCGGCGGCCTCCTCGTCAGCCAGCGTCAGGATCGAGCCGATCCGCTCGCCGAGGTCTGCGAACGACGGGTTCGATGCCCGGCGAGCGTGCTCCTCGAGCTCTGCCACACTGCGCCGCTGCCCGTCGACCTCCTGCATGAGCGCGTCGTGGGACTGGCGCAGCTTGGTCAGCGAGACCGACGCCGAGGCGGCCTCCTGCTGGGCGGCCTCAGCCGCCTGCCGGGCCGCCTCAGCGGCCTGGCGCAGCGCACTGACGTGCTGGTCGACCGCCACGGGGTCGTACCCGCGGAAGACGGTGGGGAACTCGGGCTGGTTCATCAGGACTCCTGGTGGGGCGGGGTTTGCGGGTGCGGAGGGTCTTCGGGAACGGCCAGGGCGTCGATGACCCCTGAGAGGCTGCCGAGCTGGGCGGTGATGGCGTCACGGCGGGCCGCGAGGGTGTGCACCTCGGCGCGGGCCCGCTCGACGGCCGCCTGGGCCTCGGCTCGCACGGCCTCGGCCCGTGCGCGGGCCTCCTCGGAGGTCCGCAGGATCTCGGCACGGGCGGCCCGGTGGTGCTCGTGGGCTTCGCGGTGCATGCGCTCGACGTCCGCAGCGGCCCGTTCCCGAACCAGGGCGGCACCCTGTTCGGCCTCGGTCGTTCGACGGGTCGCTCGCTCGAGAGCCTCCTCGGCACGCTGTTGCGCCTCGTCGACGACCCGCTGGGACTCGCGGGCGGCCGCCTCACGGGTGCGGGCGGCATCCGCCTGCGCCTCGGCGAGCACGGCCTCGGCCTGTTCGCGCAGACGTCGTGCCTCGGAGTCCGCCTCGGACAGGCGGTCGGCTCCCTTGGCCGTCGCCGCGGCGAGCAGGGTCTGCACCTGCTGTCGATGGGCGCGGGAGCGATCTGCGAGCTCGCGGTGGTGTGTGCGGGCGCGCTGCTCGGCGTCGGCGCGCGCTCCGGTCACGAGCTCGCGCACGGTGGCCTGCGCCCAGGCCAGGTGCGCCTGCGCGGCTGCCATGACCGAGTCGGCCTCGGCACGAGCGTCGGCAAGCAGTTCATCGGCGTGGGCCTTCGCCCCGCTCACCACCGACTCCGCCGCTGCGCGGGACGCCTCGTCACGCTCGCCGATCGCCGCCAGCACCTCAGCGGCCCGGGCCTGCGCCTCTCCCCGGTGCGTGAGCGAGAACTGCTCCGCCTCGCGACGCAGACCGTCGAGCTCCGCCAGCGTGCTCTCGCGCAGGGCGTGCAGCTCGGTGGTGTGGGCGGTGTGCTCACTGCTCCACCGCTGCTGGTGGGCACGCTCGTCGTCGGCCAGACGAGCGACCGTCAGCTCGTGCTCCCGACGGGCCTGCTCGAGGATCGCCTCGGCGGCGGTCCGAGCCTGCGCCAGCTCGGCCTGGGCCTGCTCGGTCGCGAGGCCCAGGGCCTCATCGCTGGCCTTGGTCGCCCGGGCTCGCAGCAGCGCAGCCTGGTCGGCGGCGTCGGCGAGCATGATCTCGACCTCGGCGCGGGTCTCCTCGAGCCGGCGGGCTGCCTCGGCCCGGGCGGCGGCAATCCCGGCGCGCAGGTCGTCCAGCTCGTGACCGGCCTCCTGCGCCTCGGCGCGAAGGCGAGTGGCTTCGTCGCGGGCGGAGACGACCTCGCGGTGGGCCTCCAGCCGCAGGTCGTCGGCCAGGGCCTGTGCGCGGGTCAGCAGGGACAACGCTTCCGCGGCGGGGTCCGCGGAGGCCGCACCTCCTGCGTCCCCAGCCGCCTCGGGGTTCACCGACCGGTCTGACACGCCGCCCATGGTCTCATCCCCCGAGCGGCCACGTGACCGGGAGTGGGGGGAACGACAGCCCGCCGGTAGAATCCCGGGGGCAGTCGCTCGAGCCGCTGCCACCCCCCCCACTTGAAGGAGACCTGCGTGTCGGCACGCTTGTTCACGTCCGAATCCGTGACCGAGGGTCACCCGGACAAGATCTGCGACCAGATCTCCGACTCGATCCTCGACGCCATGCTGGCCCAGGACCCCGGCAGCCGCGTGGCCGTCGAGACGATGGTGACGACCGGTCTCGTGCACGTCGCCGGAGAGGTGACCACCGAGGCCTACGTCGAGATCCCGAAGATCGTCCGCGACACGGTGCTCGCGATCGGCTACGACAGCTCGACGAAGGGCTTCGACGGGGCCTCGTGCGGGGTCAGCGTCTCCATCGGGCAGCAGAGCCCCGACATCGCCCAGGGTGTCGACACCGCCTTCGAGAGCCGCACCGGCGCCGTCGACCCGCTCGACAAGCAGGGCGCTGGCGACCAGGGCCTGATGTTCGGCTACGCCTGCGACGACACCCCCGAGCTGATGCCGTTGCCGATCTTCCTGGCCCACCGCCTCGCCGAGCGCCTCACGGCGGTGCGCAAGAACGGTGAGCTGTCCTACCTGCGCCCCGACGGCAAGACCCAGGTGACGATCGCGTACGACGGTGACCGCGCGGTCTCCCTCGACGCCGTCGTCGTGTCCAGCCAGCACGCCGAGGACATCTCCCTCGAGGGCATGCTCGAGCCCGACGTGCGGGCGCACGTCATCGACCCGGTGCTCGCCGAGCTCGCCGACTCCGGCACCGAGCTGCACACCGACGACTACCGTGCGTACATCAACCCCACCGGCAAGTTCGTCATCGGTGGCCCGATGGGTGATGCCGGCCTGACCGGCCGCAAGATCATCGTCGACACCTACGGCGGCATGGCCCGTCACGGTGGGGGCGCCTTCTCCGGCAAGGACCCGAGCAAGGTCGACCGCTCCGCGGCGTACGCCACGCGATGGGTCGCCAAGAACGTCGTCGCCGCCGGGCTGGCCCGTCGCTGCGAGGTGCAGGTCGCCTACGCGATCGGCAAGGCGCAGCCGGTCGGTCTCTACGTCGAGACCTTCGGCACCGAGACCGTCGCCGCCGACAAGATCCAGGCCGCGATCCTCGCGACGTTCGACCTGCGCCCGGCGGCCATCCTCGACGCACTCGACCTCCTGCGTCCGATCTACAAGTCGACGGCGGCCTACGGGCACTTCGGCCGCACCACCGCGGCCGGTGTCGACAACCCCTTCACGTGGGAGCGCACCGACCGCGTCGAGGCACTCCAGCGCGCCGCCAACGGCTGACGCGACCGACGCGTCGTCCACAGGCGGAGCCCACCGATCCCCGCGGGGTCGGTGGGCTCCGCTAGTTTCGAGCGCATGGCAGGGACCGGGGATCCGACGAGCGAGGTGCTCCCGGTGGCCCTGGTCCAGGTCGACACGGGCCTGGCCCACCTCGACCGGCCGTTCGAGTACACCGTGCCGACCTCGTCGGCCGACACCGCGCTCCCGGGGGTGCGGGTCAAGGTGCGCTTCGCCGGGCAGGACCTCTCCGGCTTCGTGCTCGACCGGCGCGCGGATGCCGAGCACCTCGGGCGGCTCAGCCCGATCCGCCGGGTCGTGTCGCCCGAACCCGTGCTCACGCCAGCGGTGCTGCGCGTGGCCCGCGTCGTCGCCGACCGCTACGCCGGCTCGCTCGGTGACGTGCTGCGCCTCGCCGTCCCACCCCGGCACGCCGCCGCCGAGAAGGCCTTGCCTGCCTCGTCGCCGGACCCGGCTGACCGACCGCCACTGCCAGATCGGATGCCGGACGCCTGGCTGCCGTACCCCGCGGGCCCCGCGTTCCTCACCCACGTGGGCGCGGGCGGTGCGCCCACGGCATCCCTGCTCGCCGTCCCGTCCACCGACCCGGACGCCGACTGGCCGATGCTGCTGGCCCAGGCCGCGCGGACGGCCGCCGAGGGCGGTCGCGGCGCGGTCATCGTCGTGCCCGACCATCGTGACGTCGTGCGGGTCGAGGCCGCGTTGACCCGGTCGCTGGGCCCCGGTCGGCACACCCGGCTCACGGCCGACCAGGGGCCGCAGGCCAGGTACACCGCGTATCTCAAGGCACTACGAGGTCACGCCCAGGTGGTCGTCGGAACTCGGGCGGCGGCCTTCGCCCCGGTACGGGACCTCGGCCTCGTCGCGTGGTGGGACGACGGCGACGACCTGCTCGACGAGCCCCGAGCGCCCTACCCGCACGTGCGTGAGGTGCTCCTTGCGCGGGCGGCCGACGAGGGGGCTGCCGTCCTGGCCGCCGCGTACTCGCGGTCCGTGGCTGTGGCCGACCTCGTCTCCCGGGGCGTGCTGACCCCGGTCGAGGCGCCCCGGGCGGTGGTGCGGGCGGCCG
>NZ_DAORSO010000006.1:0-15660 GCF_035443565.1 Ornithinibacter sp.
CGCCTCGACCGGCTCGAGCGTCGCCTTGACGTGGGTGGTGTGCCGACGGGAGCGGCCCCGTACTCCGCGCCTGCGCCTGCCCCTGTTCCGGCAGCTACGACTGCGCCAGCACCTCAGGCTGCACCCGCACCCGCACCCGCACCCGCACCCGCACCCGCGGCCGCACCAGCCCCTGCGCCAGCCCCCGCTCCTGCCCCGGCATCCGCCCCACTCTCTGCCGGGGTCGAGGTAATAGCGCACGGTTCTGCGGGCGGTAGTACCCCGACTCCCGCGCAGCAGGCAGCCCCCGCGCAGCAGGCAGCCCCCGCGCGACCGGCTGGCCCAGGCGGCATCGACACCGACGCGATCCGGCGGTCCTGGCCCGACGTCCTCGAGTGGCTGAGCCGCCACAAGCGGGTGACCTGGACGTTCGTGGCGCAGAACGCGCAGGTCCTCGACTACGACGGCCAACGGGTGCTGCTCGGCATCTCCACGGTCGGCCTCGTCGAGACCTTCCGACGTGGCGCCCACGCCGACTACGTGCGTCAGGCCCTCATCGACGTCCTCGGCGTCGATGCGCGGATCGACGGTCAGGCCTCCGACGCGGTCAAGCCGTCCCAGGGCGAGCCGGTGGAACCTGCCCCGGCACGTGCTGACGGCAGCGCCGGCGGCCCGCCCCAGCCGGAGTCCCCACCTGCGCCGGTGCCCACACCAGCAGCGCCGGCCGACGACGCGCCCCGCTCCCCGGCATCCGGCCCGCCGCCCAGCGCGCCAGCGCCAGCCAGCACCCCCCGCGCACCCGTGCCGCCCACCCGAGAGCCGGCCAGCTGGTCGGACGCGCCGCCTCCGGTGGAGTCGGCGCCGTCGTGGGCCAGCCCGTTCGAGCGGGCCAAGGCAGTGGTCGCCGAAGAGGTGGAGCAACCCGCCGTCGAGCACGTCGTCGACGACACCGCGATCAGCGACGACGACGAGTCGATCGACGACCTCGCGGACGTCGGGGTGCCCGTCGTCGAGCGCATCCTCGGTGGCACGGTCATCTCCGAGGAGCCCCGATGAGCTCGCGCTCGTACGCCATCAGCCACGGCGTCGTCGCGCCGCTCAGCAAGCTGCTCTGGCGCCCGATCATCACCGGCACCGAGAACGTCCCGCCCCATGGAGGGGTGTTGCTCGCGAGCAACCACCTGTCCTTCATCGACTCCTTCGCCATCCCGATCGCGGCGCCGCGGCCGGTGAGCTTCCTCGCGAAGTCCGACTACTTCACCGGCACCGGGGTCAGCGGGTCGATCAGGCGGGCGTTCTTCGAGGGCACCAACGCGATTCCCGTCAACCGGCACTCCTCGCGCGCCGCCCAGGAGTCCCTCGACGCAGCGCTGGTCGTGCTGCGCGAAGGCCGCGCGTTCGGCATCTACCCCGAAGGCACCCGCTCGCGCGACGGCCGGCTCTACAAGGGGCGCACAGGGGTCGCGTGGCTGGCACTGACCGCGGGGGTGCCCATCGTGCCGGTCGGCCTCATCGGTACCGACAAGGTGCAACCGATCGGCGGGCACTTCCCCCGGTTGGCCAAGGTGCACGTGTCGTTCGGGCGCCCGATCAGCCCGCAGGCCTATGCGGGAATGCCGTCGGGCAAGGCCCGTCGGATGCTCACCGACGAGGTCATGGACGCCATCGCAGCGCTGTCCGGCCAGGAGCGGGTCGACGCCTACAACGAGTTGCCGCCGGGCTCTACCGGTGCCGCGGTCGGCATCTGAACCACACCCCATCTGAGAAGGAGACACCGTGACCACCGATGACACCAGCAACACCGCCCCCAGCACGCAGACGTTCCGGGCCACGGGCCTGACCTGTGGCCACTGCGCCCACGCGGTCACCGACGAGCTGAGCGCCCTCGACGGCGTCGACGGCGTCGAGATCGAGGTCGTGAGCGGCGGGGAGTCCGTCGTGCGGGTCGCGGCCCAGCGCCCACTGACCACCGATGAGGTCGTGGCGGCTTTGGCCGAGGCAGGCGACTACACCCTCGTCGGCGCCTGACCGAATCACCCGGACCTGCTGCGCGGCGTCGGGAGACAGGGTTGCCGCGAGGTCGTAGGCTCATCACGTGTACGAAGGCGCGGTCCAGGACCTCATCGACGAACTCGGCAGGCTGCCGGGTGTCGGCCCCAAGAGCGCGCAGCGAATCGCGTTCCACCTCTTGCAGTCCGACGCGGCCGACGTCGAGCGGCTGGCCCACGCCCTGACCGAGGTCAAGGCCAAGGTGCGCTTCTGCCAGACGTGCTTCAACATCGCCGAGGCGCAGCAGTGCCGGATCTGTCTGGATCCGCGCCGTGACGTGCACTCGATCTGCGTGGTCGAGGAGCCCAAGGACGTCGTCGCGGTCGAGCGCACCCGTGAGTTCCGCGGCCGCTACCACGTGCTCGGTGGCGCGATCAGCCCCATCGACGGCATCGGCCCGGGCGACTTGCGGGTTCGTGAGCTGATGACTCGGCTCGGCGACGGCACGGTCACCGAGGTCATCATCGCGACGGACCCCAACCTCGAGGGTGAGGCGACGGCCAGCTATCTGTCGCGCATGCTCAAGGACTTCGGGTTGCGGGTGACGCGACTGGCCTCCGGCCTGCCCGTCGGCGGTGACCTCGAGTATGCCGACGAGGTCACCCTCGGGCGTGCCTTCGAAGGACGCAGGCTCATCGATGTCTGAGTTCTCGGTCGCCTCCGCCTCCGCCTCCGACGACTGGGGCCAGATCGCTGCGGAGTCCGCCGCCGACGCGCAGATGTACCTCGTGACCGTGCGCGAGATCGCTGCCGGAAACTCCCCGGACGCCACCTTGCCGATGGCGCTGCTCGCGCTGTCGCAGGTGCTCGTCATGGGGGCCAGGCTGGGTGCCGTGGAGGACGTCGTCCCGGCCGAGCGCTTCGAACCCGATGCCGGGCCGGATGCCGAGTTCGACCCGTTGCGCGCCGGCCTGGCCAACGTGTTCGAGGGCCTCGACGAGTACGGCGACGTCGTCGACCCGGTGCTCGACCCCGAGCCCGTCGTCGGTTACCTCAGCAACGACCTCGTCGACATCGCCTCAGCGCTCAGCCACGGCCTCAGCCACTACGAGGAGGGCCGCACGCTCGAGGCCCTGTGGTGGTGGCAGTTCAGCTACCTCTCGCACTGGGGAGAGCGGGCCGCGGCCGCCCTACGAGTGGTCCAGACCCTGCTCGCGCACGTGCGCCTGGACGCCGATCCGGATGCCGTGTCCGAGGCGCAGTTCGACGCCCTCCACCCCTGACCCCCGCCCGGCCGTCGCCGGGGTCAGGGGGATGCCGGGAGCTCGCCGGACTCGACCGCGGCGCGCAGGTCGTCGGTCGCGTCCCAGTCGTTGGCGTGCATCGCCGCGACGACCCGGCCCTCGCGCGTCCAGAAGGCCCGGAACTGCCGCGCGGACAGGTCACCGTGCACCACGACCTCGTCGTCGCCGCTCGCGTGCCCGACGTACTCCATGCCCAGGTCGTACTGGTCGGTGAAGAAGTAGGGCATCGCGTCGTACGTCTCGTCCGCCCCGGCGAGGTTGTGCGCCGCGACCTTGGCCTGGTTGATCGCGGTGTCCCAGTGCTCGACGCGGATCCGGCGCCCGAGCACGGGGTGCGCGTGGCTCGCGATGTCTCCGACCGCGTACACCGACGCGACCGAGGTGCGCAGCCCGGCATCCACGAGCACGCCGTCGTCCACGGCCAGCCCACCCGAGCGGGCCAGGTCCAGGCGCGGGCTCACGCCGACGCCGGCGACGACGAGGTCGGCGCCCGCCAGGTCGTCCGCCGCGACCGACGTGCCCAGGCGCAGGTCGACGCCGTGCTCGCGGTGCAGGTCGGCGAAGACCTGGGCGACGGTCGGCCCGAGCACGCGCAGCAGCGGTAGCTCGGCGGTCTCGAACACCGTCACCTCGCAGCCCTTCTCGCGCGCGGCCGCGGCCACCTCGAGCCCGATCCAGCCGGCCCCCACGACCGCGATCCGCCCGCCGGCGGCGAAGGCGTCCCGGAGCCGGTCGCTGTCCTCGATGGTGCGCAGGTACGCGGTGGGCACGCCGCTGTCCTCGGCGACGGCGAGCCGGCGCGGCTCGGCGCCGGTCGCCAGCAGCAGCCGTTCGTAGGTCAGGTCGCCGCCGGTTGTCGACACGACGTGCGCGTCGGTGTCGAGCCCGGTCGCCTCCACCCCGAGCCGCAGGTCGACGTCGTGCTCGGCGTACCAGTCGCGAGGGTGCACGAACGCGTCCTCGAGGGAGTCGTTGCCGAGCAGGTACCCCTTGGACAGCGGCGGGCGCTCGTACGGCGGGTGCGTCTCGGCCCCGACGAGGACCACGGTGCCCTCGTACCCCTGCTCGCGCAGCTCGGTCGCGGCGGTGCCCCCCGCCAGGCCTGCTCCGATGATGACGATCGACATGTGGTCCTCCTCGAGTGGTCCCTGCCGACGCTACGCCGCGGGACGCCCCACGGGGTGGTTCGGGGCACCCGGATGCTGTTCGCCCGGCATCTGGGCATCATGTCCGCTCCGTGGACGGCCGGTTAGAGTGTCAGAGCCCACCGAACCACCGTCACGGGAGTAGCACGTTGCCCATCGTCGTCCAGAAGTACGGCGGATCGTCGCTCGCCGACGCCGAGAGCATCAAGCGGGTCGCGAGGCGGATCGCCGAGACGAGGAAGGCCGGCAACGACGTCGTCGTGGCCGTCTCGGCCATGGGCGACAGCACCGACGACCTGCTCGACCTCGCGCAGGAGGTCAGCCCCGTCCCGCCGCCGCGCGAGCTCGACATGCTGATGACGGCAGGTGAGCGGATCTCCATGGCCCTGGTCGCGATGGCGATCTCCGACCTGGGCTACAGCGCCCGTTCCTTCACCGGCAGCCAGGCCGGCGTCATCACCGACGGCGTGCACGGCAAGGCCAAGATCATCGACGTCACCCCGGGGCGCATCACCGAGGCCCTGGCCAAGGGTCACATCGTCATCGTCGCCGGCTTCCAGGGCGTCAGCCAGGGCACCAAGGAGATCACCACCCTGGGCCGGGGCGGCACCGACACCACCGCCGTGGCGCTGGCCGCCGCGCTGCGCGCCGACGTGTGCGAGATCTACACCGACGTCGACGGTGTCTTCACCGCTGACCCGCGCATCGTGCCCAGCGCCCGCAAGCTCGATCGCATCTCCAACGAGGAGATGCTCGAGCTCGCAGCCTCGGGGTCCAAGGTGCTGCACCTGCGCAGCGTCGAGTACGCCCGCCGCTTCGACATCCCCATCCACGTGCGGTCGTCGTTCTCCCACAAGGAGGGCACGATCGTGACCGACCACCCCGCACCCGAAGGACCTGAAGGAGACGCCGTGGAAGCCCCGATCATCGCCGGTGTGGCCCACGACCGCAGCGAGGCGAAGGTGACCGTCGTCGGCGTTCCCGACCGCACCGGCATGGCGGCCAAGATCTTCGAGGCGGTGACGCTGGCCCAGATCAACATCGACATGATCGTCCAGAACGTCTCCGCCACCGCCACCGGCCTCACCGACATCTCCTTCACGCTGCCCAAGACCGACGGCACCGCCGCGGTCGAGGCCCTGCAGCGGGTGCAGGCCGACGTCGGGTTCAGCGGCGTGCAGTTCGACGACCAGATCGGCAAGCTCTCGCTCGTCGGTGCCGGCATGCGATCGAACCCCGGGGTGTCCGCAACGTTCTTCAAGGCCCTCGCCGAGGCCGGGGTCAACATCGAGATGATCTCCACCTCAGAGATCCGCATCTCGGTCATCACCCGCGGTGACCTCCTCGACGACGCCGTTCGCGCTGTGCACACGGCCTTCGGGCTGGACTCCAGCGAGGGCGAGGCCGTCGTCTACGGGGGCACCGGCCGCTGACGTGGGCACCAACCAGGCGCGGCCCCAGGGTTGGCAGCCGACCCTTGCGGTGGTCGGTGCCACGGGTGCGGTCGGCCGTGTCGTCCTCGACGTGCTGCCCACGAGGCACTCCCACTGGGCGCAGGTGCGCCTCGCCGCAGGTGCCGAGGACGTCGGCACGGTGCTCCGGGTGGCCGGCAAGGATGCCGTCGTCGAGGCGCTGACCCCGCAGTTCTTCGACGGCGTCGACGTCGCGATCTTCGACATCCCGCCGGGGATCGCCCGCGAGTGGGTCGAGCTCGCCGCGGCCCGCGGGGTCGTGGCCATCGACAACAGCACCGTCTTCCGCACCGAGCACGACGTGCCGCTCGTCGTCCCCGAGGTCAACCCGCAACGGGTCGCCGACCGGCCCCGCGGCATCATCGCCAACCCGGGCGCGACGGTCATGACGATGATCGACGCCCTCGCCGTGCTCCACGCCGCCTGGGAGCTCACCGAACTGGTCATCACGACCCTCCAGGCAGCGTCCGGTCTGGGACGGGCAGGGATCAGCCGGCTGCACGACGAGCTCGACGTCGTCCACGGCCAGCGTGAGCTCGGGACGCGCCCCGGCGACGTGCGCCGCCTCGTCGAGCACGAGCTGGGCGAGTCGGTCTTTCCCGCGCCGCTCGTGCTCAACGTCATCCCCTTCGTCGGTCACCACGTCGGCGACGGCTGGACGAGCGAGGAGGTCAAGGTGCGCGACGAGACCCGCAAGATCCTCGGCATCCCCGACCTGCCCATCACGACCACGTGCATCCGGGTGCCGGTGGTGTCGTCGCACTCCGTCATCGTCCACGCCACGTTCGCGCGCAAGGTCCGGGTCAACGAAGCTCGGCAAGCCCTCGTCGAGGCCCCGACCATCGTCGTCCTCGATGACCCCGACGAGCCCGAGTTCCCCACACCGAACGACGTCGTCGGGGCCGACCCGCGCTTCGCCGGGCGCATCCGCCAGGCACCGGATGCGCCGATGACCCTCGACCTGTTCATCAGCGGCGACAACCTGCGCAAGGGGGCGGCCCTGAACATGGTCCAGACCGCTGAGCTCGTCGCACGCGACCTCGTCGAAACCACCACAATGGATGCCGTGGTGCCGGCGTCGTCGTCGCGCACCATCGAGCACCCCAGACCACCAGCACCGGACATCAGGAGCACCCCATGACCGTTCGCACCGTCGCCATGCTCACCGCCGGAGGGCTTGCACCGTGCCTGTCCTCCGCCGTCGGCGGACTCATCGAGCGCTACAGCGAGGTCGCTCCCGACGTGCGGATCATCGCCTACCTCGGCGGGTATGCCGGGTTGCTGCGCGGTGAGTGGGTCGAGGTGACGCCGGAGGTCCGCGAGAACGCGCACCTGCTCCACCTGCGCGGGGGTTCGCCGATCGGCAACTCCCGCGTCAAGCTGACCAACGTCGCCGACTGCGTCAAGCGCGGTCTGGTGCAGGAGGGCCAGGACCCGCTGCACGTGGCGGCCGAGCAGCTCACCAAGGACGGTGTCGACGTGCTGCACACCATCGGTGGCGACGACACGAACACCACGGCGGCCGACCTCGCGGCCTACCTGCATGAGAACGACTACGAGCTGACCGTCGTCGGGTTGCCCAAGACGATCGACAACGACGTCGTGCCGATCCGCCAGTCGCTGGGGGCGTGGACGGCCGCCGAGCAGGGCTCGATCTACGCGCAGAACATCATCGCCGAGCACTCCTCGAACCCCCGCATGCTCATCGTCCACGAGGTCATGGGCCGCAACTGTGGCTGGCTCACGGCCGAGACCGCTCGCCGCTACCACGCATGGGTCGCCGAGCAGCAGTTCGTCGAGGGCTTCGGCAACGACCCGCGCTGCTGGGACGTGCACGCCGTGTTCGTGCCCGAGGAGCACATCGACATCGCGGCCGAGGCCGAGCGCCTCAAGGCGATCATGGACGAGATCGGCTGCGTCAACATCTTCCTCTCCGAGGGCGCCGGCGTGGCCGAGGTCGTCGAGGAGCTCAAGGCCGCCGGCCAGGAGGTGCCGGTCGACCCGTTCGGTCACGTGCAGCTCGACAAGGTCAACCCCGGTGCCTGGTTCGCCAAGCAGTTCGGCGCGAAGCTCCAGGCCGAGAAGACCATGGTCCAGAAGTCCGGCTACTTCAGCCGCTCGGCCGCGGCCAACGACGAAGACCTCGCCCTCATCGCGCAGTGCACCTCGCTCGCGGTCGACTCGGCGCTGGCCGGGGTGTCGGGTGTCGTCGGGCACGACGAGGAGCAGGGCGACACGCTGCGGGCGATCGAGTTCCCCCGGATCCAGGGCCACAAGAAGTTCGACGTCACCGTGCCGTGGTTCCGTGAGCTGAAGGAATCGCTCGGTCAGGCCTGACGAGGCGGCTGGTCGTGAGCCAGTACGTCGGGGTTGACGCCTGGTGGGTCGCGGTCGTCATCTACGCCGTGCTCCTGGTCGGTCAGCGGCTCTGGCGCGCCCGGTCCTGGGTGCCGCCCGAGTGGCCGGAGGCCGACTACGGGTGGAAGGTCACCCACCTGTTCTGGGTGCCCTTCCACGTGTTGGACGTCGTGTTCGGCGTGCCGTTGATCTTCGCCATCGTCATCGCCTACTTCGCCATCTGAGCGAGGGTTGGCGGGGCAGGATGAGGCCGTGATCCCCGACCTCTTCCTCACCCCCGACGAGCGGGAGAATCCCGACACCCGCATCGACGAGGGCAAGCCACCGGGCGTGGCCTGGACCGAGGGCAACCACGTGCGGGCGATCGTGCACGGGGCCCCCTACCTGGCGGAGCTGCACGAACGCATCGAAGCGCTCGGCGACGGCGACCTGCTCTACTTCGTGGACTGGCGCGGCGACCCCGACCAGCTGCTCACCGACGACCCCGGGTCCAGCGTCTCCGCGACGTTCTCCGCGGCCGCCCGGCGCGGGGCCGAGGTGAGAGGGTTGCTGTGGCGCTCGCACTGGCACCGGTTCGGCTTCCACTCGCAGAAGTCACGGCTGCTCGGCATCGAGATCGACGAGGCCGGCGGGCAGTGCCTGCGCGACATGCGCGTGCGCACCGGAGGCTCGCACCACCAGAAGTTCGTCCTGCTGCGACACCGCGACGACCCCGGCCGCGACATCGCCTACCTCGGCGGGATCGACCTCTGCCACGGTCGGCGTGACTCCATCGCCCACGAGGGTGACCCCCAGCGGATCGCCATGCCTCAGGTGTTCGGTGCGCGTCCGCCGTGGCACGACGTGCAGGTGGCCATCCAGGGCCCGGCCGTCGCCGACGTCGAGACCACGTTCCGTGAGCGCTGGGAGGACTCGACCCCGCTGACGCTCAACCCCGGGCGGCTCGCCTCGAGCCTGCTGCAGGGTGAGGACCTCCAGCCCCAACCCCTGTCCCCGCAGAGCCCGCCACCACCCAAGGTGGGCGAGATGACATCCGGTGGGGGGGCGACGGCATCCGAGGCGGGCGCGACGGCATCCGAAGCCGTTCAGATCGTGCGCACCTACCCGTCGATCCTGCCCAAGGGCTACGACTTCGCCCCCCGCGGCGAGCGCAGCATCGCCCATGCGAACACCAAGGCGGTGGCGCACGCACGGCACCTGATCTACCTGGAGGACCAGTACCTGTGGTCGGAGGAGGTCGGCCGGCACTTCGGTGAGGCCCTGCGCGCCAACCCGCAGTTGCGGCTGATCGCGGTGATCCCCATGGTGCCGGACGTCGACGGTGCCGTGTCGCTGCCGCCACAGCTGTACGGGCGCAAGCTCGCCATGGACCTCCTGCTGGAGGCCGGGGGTGACCGCGTCGCGGTGTACGGGCTGACGAGCGACGCCGGCTACCCGATCTACGTGCACGCCAAGGTGTGTGTCATCGACGACGTGTGGTCCAGCGTCGGCTCCGACAACTTCAACCGCAGGTCGTGGTCGAGCGACTCCGAGATCGCGTGCACCGTGCAGGACACGCGGGTGCGGGGGCTCGACGAGCCGGCACCGCGCGACAGCTTCGCCCGGCGGCTGCGGCGCGAGCTCGTCGCTGAGCACACCGGCCTTGACCCGCAGGACGTGCCCGATGACGCCGACGAGCTGTGGGACCTCATGGCGCAGCGGGCCGATGCCCTTGACGAGTGGTACGCATCCGGCGCGGGCCCCCGTGGGCGTCGGCACCTGCCCCGGCCCAAGGGGCCGATGAAGGGCACATCGGTGCGGTGGCGTCGGCGTTCGGGGGCGTGGTCCGGCGCTGACGGCGTCGAACGTCCACCCGGCCGTCTGCGCCGGCTCTCCCCGCCGGAGCTGAGCAGGGCCCAGATGCTGTGGGCGCCCCGGCTCTACGACGCGTTCGACCCCGACGGCACGATCCTTCGCGACGACGCCATCTGAGGCGCCGGGCGGCATACCATCGCGACATGACCGATCCCGGCTCGTCCCTGCCGGGGCGCGGCGCCACCGCTGATCTGGGTGCGACCTACGTCTCGACCGGGCACCTCCCCCGTGACGAGTGGGTCCGTGAGGCGGTGGCGGCCTGTCACGCCGAGGTGGCAACTGTCGACGCGGGTCGTGTCAGCACGGTGTATCCCGCGCTGGCACAGGCGGATCCGTCGTTGTTCGGCATCGCGGTCATCGGCGTCGACGGGCACGAGTTCGTCGCCGGCGACGTCGACGTCCCGTTCGCGCTCATGAGCGTGGCCAAGCCGTTCGTCTTCGCCCTCGCCTGTGCTCGCCTCGGGGTCGATGGGGTCGTCGACCACATCGGCGTCGACGCCACCGGGCGACCGTTCAACTCGCTGGCCGCCGTCGAGCACAGTCCCGACGGGCGCACCAACCCGATGGTCAACTCGGGTGCCATCGCCTGCACCGGCCTGTTCCTGGGGCGAAACCGCGACTTCACGGTCGATGCCGCGTGGGACGAGCTGCGCGCCGGACTCTCCGCCTTCGCGGGCCGCGACCTGTCGCTCGACGACGGCATCCACGACAGCGCCCGCGCGACCAACCAGCGCAACCGGGCCCTGGGGCAGTTGCTGCACTCTCTCGGCCGCCTCGACGACCCGGATGGCGCCGTCGACCTGTACACCAGGCAGAGTTCGCTGGCCGTCACCGCCCGAGACCTCGCTGTCATGGGGGCCACGCTCGCCGACGGGGGAGTCAACCCCGTCACGGGCGTCGCCGTGGTGAGCCCTCAGGTCGCAGCGCGCACGCTGGCGGTGATGACGACCGCCGGGATGTACGAGACCTCAGGTGAGTGGCTCGTGCGGGTCGGGCTACCCGGCAAGAGCGGCATCGGCGGCGGGATCGTCACGGCCGCGCCCGGCAAGGGTGGCCTCGGGACGTTCTCCCCACCACTGGATGCCGCTGGCAACAGTGTTCGGGGCATCCTCGCCGCCGAGCGGCTCTCGCGAACCCTCGGCCTGGATCTCTTCGGGTCCGCGGCGCTCGTGCCGGTCGTACGAAGCCGACGCTGATGGTGTCCGACCTCGTTCCGCTGGTGATCGGCATCCTCGCCTCGCCCTTCCCCGTCATCCCGGTGATCCTGCTCCTGCTGACCCCGCGGGCGACCGCCAACGCCGTGTCGTTCCTCGGCGGCTGGGCGGCAGGGGTTGCCGCTGGCACCGCGCTCTTCGTGGGCCTGGCGACCGTCATCGACGGGTTCGAGGAGACGCCCACCTGGGTGTCGTGGGCGCGCGTGCTGCTCGGCGGGGTGCTCGTCGTCGTCGGCGTGCGCGCCTTCCTGACCCGCCACGCGAACGCAGAGTCACCGGGGTGGATGCGGGCGCTCGGTGAGTCCACCCCGCCGTCAGCGCTACGGCTCGGTGCGCTGCTCTCGGGGGCCAATCCCAAGATCCTGCTGCTCAGCGCAGCGGCCGGTCTGACCATCGCTGCCGAGGAGCAGGGCACCGCGGCAACAGTGGCGACCGTCATCGCCTTCGCGCTCGTCGGGTCGCTGTCGGTGGCCCTGCCGATCGGCGTGCACCTCGTGCTCGGGGACCGCGCGCAGGCCCCGTTGCGGCGGGCCGAGGCCTGGCTCACGACGCACAACGCGACGATCATGGCCGTCGTCGTCCTCGTCATCGGTGCGCTCCTGCTGAGCAAGGGTCTGAGCGGCATCTGACGATCGCGTTCGTGACCTACCCGCGGTGGGGCGGGTGCGTCCGAAAGCCTGCCTGAAGGAGCTCGTGGAAGGCGTTCCGGGGGCCGGGCCCGAGACGCGTGATGGCGGCCACCCGACACTGTCGAGCAACCGCCATCATCTGGTCGGGGTGACAGGATTTGAACCTGCGGCCTCGTCGTCCCGAACGACGCGCGCTACCAAGCTGCGCCACACCCCGTGGCTGTTAGCCGTACCCGGGGGTGCGGCGACACCCGAGGATAGCCGACCCGGTGCGGCGTACAGAAATCGGCCTCAGCTGTCGCGGGCCAGCAGGGTCAGCAGGGTTGCCTCGGGCCGGCAGGCGAAGCGCACGGGAGCGTAGGGGGAGGTTCCCAGCCCCGCTGAGACGTGCAGCCACGCGGCATCCTCGGGAGCATCCGAGGAGGGTGCCGCGCCCCCTCGAGCACCGGCGGTGCCGGCGCCCGGCCACCACCTCGAGACGCCCTTGGCGCGCCTGGTGTCGAGGTCACAGTTCGTCACCAGGGCACCCCAGAGCGGAACGGCCAGCTGCCCACCGTGGGTGTGGCCAGCGAGCACGACGGATGCCCCGTCGCCGACCATGGCGTCGAGCACCCGCTGGTAGGGAGCGTGCACCAGGCCCATCGTCAGGGCCACGTCGGTGGATGCCGAACCGGCCACCTTCGCGTACCGGTCGTAGCCGATGTGTGGGTCGTTCACCCCCACGAGCTCGACATCGTGGTCCCCCATCCGCACGATCCTGCGAGCGTTGTTCAGGTCTGCCCAGCCCTTGCTGCCCAAGCCGTCGCGCAGCGCCTTGACGGGCAGCGTCGAGCGTCGGGCCGGGGCGTCGGCGTGGCGGCTGGTGAGGTAGCGGGCCGGGTTCTTCGGCGTCGGGGCGAAGTAGTCGTTCGAGCCCAGGACGAACGCACCCGGCCGCTCGAGAAGCGGCTCCATCGCTCGCAGGAGCGGTGGCACGGCATCCAGGTGGGCGAGGTTGTCTCCCGAGTTCACGACGAAGTCGGGATCGAGCTCGGCCAGGGAGCGAACCCAGTCGATCTTCTTGGTCTGGCCGGGCGTCAGGTGCAGGTCGGAGACCTGGAGGATGCGCACCGGAGCCGCCCCGGGTGGCAGTGCGGGAACGGCGAAGCGGCGCAGGGTGAACCAGGTGCGTTCCACGAACGCGGCGTACGCGATCCCGACGAGACCGGCGCCGGCGAGGCCACCAGCGGTGCGCAGCGCGGTGCGAGCCAGGTCGTCCATCTCTCCATCCTCGCAAACCGGTGGCGCCCCACCCAATCGCCGGTGGGAGACTGGGGCCATGACCGACGACACGCTCAAGGCTCGCCTCCAGCACGACCTGCACGACGCCATGCGCGCACGCGACACCGTGCGCTCGGGCACGCTGCGGATGACGTTGACCGCCATCACCAACGCCGAGGTGGCTGGTGACGAGGCGCGCGAGCTCAGCGACGACGAGGTCCTCAAGGTGGTCGCCAAGGAGGCCAAGAAGCGCAAGGAGGCCGCCGCCGCCTTCACCGGCGCCGGCCGACCTGAGCTCGCAGCCACCGAGGAGGCCGAGCTGCTCGTGCTCGAGGGCTACCTGCCCGCCCAGCTCGACGACGAGGCCCTTCGCGAGATCGTCGACCGGGCGGTCGCCGCCACCGGCGCCACCGGGATGCCGCAGCTCGGCATGGTGATGAAGGCAGCCCAGGGCGAGGTCGCTGGCCGGGCAGACGGCGGCCGGGTGGCTGCCGTGGTGAAGCAGGTGCTGTCCGGGGCATAGGCCGACAGGGCCGGGACATGAGATGGGGCCCGAGCCGCCAGTAGGCGGCTCGGGCCCCATCTCATCCGCTAGCTCTTCGTCGGTTTCGGCGCTGGCTTGCCGGGCTTCTTGGCCGGCTCCGGAGTCTGCTGGGGTTTCTCCGGGGCAGCCGCCTTCTTGGGGGCGGTCGGTGGCGGTGTGTAGCCGTTGGACAGCCACAGGCCGACCCGCCCACCCGGCAGGGCCGAGCCCGAGGGGTCGGTGAAGGCGACAGTCCCGGCGGGCAGGCTGCTGTTGGTGCGGCCAGCGACGAAGCCGCTGAAGCCGGCCTCCTTCAGAAGTGCGAGCGCGCTGTCGGGGCCGCGGCCGATGACGTTCGGCAGGCGCACGTAGTTGCCCCTGCGGATGTCCGCCGACGGGCTCTTGAAGTCCTTGACCGGCATGCCCTTGTGGGCGGTCTTCATGATCTTGGACCAGATGGGTGCGGACACGGTTGAGCCGTACACCCGGCTGGGGCACCCGTAGTCGCCGAAGCACTTGCCGCGCAGGGTGTAGAGCTTGCCGTTCTTGTTCGCTGGTTTGAGGTTGCCGACCAACACCACCGTCGAGATCTGCGGGGTGTACCCGGCGAACCAGACCTGGTTGAACCGCTCGGTCGTTCCGGTCTTCCCGGCTGCCGGCCGGGCGCTGCTGCTCCACATGGACCCGAGGTTGACCTTGACCACGCTCTGCAGCAGGTCAGTCACGCCAGCGGCGACATCGGCGGAGATGACCTGCGAGCACTTGGCTGCGGGAATCTTCAGGCTCTTGCGATCGGGGGTGCTGATGGCGGTGACGGGCTGGGGCTCGCAGTACTTGCCGTTCGCGGCCAGGGTCGCGTAGGCACTGGCCACACTCATCGGGGTCGACTCACCGGCGCCGAGGGCGATGCCCGAGATGGTGTCCGAGATGGGCTTGCCGTCAGCGCGGTGCAGGCCCATCTTCACCATCGTGTCGCGCACCGAGCAGGCGCCGAGGCGCACGTTGAGAGCCGCGAAGAACGGGTTGACCGACTTGACCGTCCCCTCCCGCAGCGTCATTGGCCCTGCGCTCATCGAGAAGTCGTTCTTGACCGGCCACGGCTCGTTGGTCGAGCACTCGTCAACCATGTTCTTCGGCTCGAACACCGCGGGCTTGGTCGGGCTGGACGCGGGGACATTGATGGTCGCGTTGAGCGGCATCCCCCGCTCGAGAGCTTCCACGAGTGCGAAGGTCTTGGCCGTGGAGCCGATCTGGTAGCCATTGGGGCCGCCGCCGTACTCCTGGTCGACGTTGATGTTGGTCTGGTACTTCGCGAAGTCCGTGGCCTGAACCATCGCGAGCACCTTGCCCGTGCCCGGCTCGATCATGGTCACGGCGCCGGCGAGGTTCTGCTTGTTGTTCGGCTTGACTGCCTTGGCGAGTTCCTTCTTGGCGCTCGCCTGCATCGCCGGGTTCAGGGTGGTGCGAATGACCAGCCCGCCCTGGTTGATGGTCTTCAGGCGCTCGGCGGGGGTCTTGCCCAGCACGGCCATCTGGGGCGACTTCTGCAACCACTCCATGACGTAGGCGCAGAAGTACGGCTCGGGGGACCGGAAGCAGACACCCTTGGCCGGCTTGCGCTTGACGACCTTTGCGACCTCCTGCTTCTTCGCAGCGGCGACGTCCTTGGCCGACGCCAGCCCGAGTGCCTGCATGCGGTCGAGGACCTGGTTCCGGCGGGACTGAGCGGCCTTGGGGTGCAGCACCGGGTTGAACGCCGTGGGCTGCTGGACGATGCCGGCGAGCAGGGCCGCCTGGCCGAGGTTGAGCTTGGCGGCGGAGACGCCGAAGTAGTTCTGGGCCGCGGCCTCGACGCCGTAGGCCTGGTCGCCGTAGTACACGAGGTTGAGGTAGCCCTCGAGGATCTGCTCCTTGGTGAAGTTCTCCTCGACGT
>NZ_DAORSO010000006.1:15760-35170 GCF_035443565.1 Ornithinibacter sp.
ACGAGGTTGAGGTAGCCCTCGAGGATCTGCTCCTTGGTGAAGTTCTCCTCGACGTTCAGGGCGTACTTGAGCTCCTGGAGCTTGCGGGAGTAGGACTTCTCGACCGCAGCGGCGGCGGCATCCTTGTCCCCGTTGCTCAGCGCGCGGTACTGCAGCGAGATCTTGACGTACTGCTGCGTGAGGGTCGACGCTCCCTGGGTGTCGCCGCCCTGGAGGTTGGAGACCATGGCCCGGCTGAAGCCGCGCACGTCGAGGCCGTTGTGCTCGTAGAAGCGCGAGTCCTCGATGGCCAGCTGCGCGTTCTGCATGTTCTTCGCGATCTTCGCCAGCGGCACGATGATGCGGTTCTCGTCATACGGGTTGGCGATCACCTTGCCGTCGGCGTTGAGGATGCGCGACTGCTGCGCCAGCGGTGAGACCGTGAACTCGCTCGGCAGGTCGTTGAAGACCCCGACGCCCCCCTTGGCCATCTGACCGGTGGCCCCGACCGCAGGGATCGCCAGCCCAGCCATCAACAACCCGGCAATCGTGCTGAGCACGACGAAACCGAGAAGCAATCTGAGCACAGCGGATACATTGTGGGCGCGACCGTCCATACCATCAGGGTAACCCGTGGATGCCGTCGGCCCTCGCTCGCGCGTGTCGCGCCGGTCTGGCGGCGTCGACGTTTGTCGACCGATGAAGCTTGAGCGTGAACACCGATGCCTCAGGAATCAACCGTTCGGCCATTGCTCGCGACGATTCGGACGATGCCGTGGTGTCATCGACCGCCCTAGCCTGACAACGCGCGGTCGGTACGCACGACCGGGCTGTTCGAGCCGTTCCAGGTTCTTGCTGAACAGGGGTACACATGAGCGCCGCACCCGAGGTAGCACCAGCGCTGGGGGACTGGGTTGCCGACTGGGTCGGCCTGGGCCACTGCGCGGACGAGGACCCTGACGCCTTGTTCGTCCAGGGAAAGGCTCAGCGCGCCGCGAAGGTCATGTGCAAGGGCTGCCCGGTGATGGCGGAGTGCCTCGCAGACGCTCTCGACAACCGCACGGAGTTCGGTGTCTGGGGCGGGATGACCGAGCGCGAGCGCCGGGCCCTGCTGCGCCGCCGACCTGAGGTCCAGTCGTGGAGCGGCCTGCTGGCCCAGGTCAAGGGAGCAGCGGTCCACGGCGAGAGCGCCTGACCCCGCCCTACGGGAAGGTGGCCTGCGCCTCAGGTGGCTGCCAGCGCTGCGCCCACGGTGCGCAACCCGTCGAGGTCGTGGATGTCGGTCGCGCTCGCCGGAACGGTCGAGACCGGCACCCCGGGGTGGCCGGCGACGAACCGGCGCACGTGCCCCTCGTGACGCTCGGCGATCGAGGACAGGTCGGCGTGCAGGCGCAGCAGCGCGGGAGTGAGCTCGCTGCCCCCGGCATCCTCGAGCTGCTCGGCAGCCGCGGTCGCCCGACCCCCGCTCAGTGACGGTGCGGCCAGCGCCTGCATGCGGTTGACGACGACGCCCGCGAGCGGCATCCCCTCGCTCTCGAGCCGTTCGACGAAGTAGGCGGCCTCCCGCAGGGCGTCACGTTCGGGAGCGGCGACGACGACGAACGCCGTCGCGGGCTCCTTGAGCAGCGCGTACGTGAGGTCCGCACGCTCGCGGAACCCCCCGAACATCGTGTCGAGGGCCGCGACGAAGGTCTGCACGTCGGACAGGAACGCTCCTCCGAGCACCTTGGAGATCGTCGCCGCGGCGATGGTCGCGCTGACGCTGAAGACCTTGAGGTAGGCCCGCCCGCCAGCGCGGGCCGGCGCGGTGAGCAGCCGGATGAACCGGCCGTCGAGGAAGGAGCCGAGCCGCTTGGGGGCGTCGAGGAAGTCCAGGGCCGAGCGCGACGGCGGGGTGTCGACGATGACGAGGTCCCAGGTGCCCTCGCGGTCGGCCTGGGCTCGCAGCTGGCTGAGCTTC
Organism: Ornithinibacter sp.; assembly: GCF_035443565.1. NCBI lineage: Bacteria > Bacillati > Actinomycetota > Actinomycetes > Micrococcales > Intrasporangiaceae > Ornithinibacter > Ornithinibacter sp. The sequence continues at coordinate 17,700 of NZ_DAORSO010000006.1, forward strand.
TCCATCGCCATGTACTCCTGGGTGCCCGCGAACGAGCTGGAGACGGCCTGGTAGAAGGGGTTGGCCAGGATCTGCGCGGCCTTGTCGGGGGTGGAGTGCGACTCGACGACCTCGTCGAAGGTGCGCTTCATGTCGAGCATCATCGCGTCGAGGCTGCCGCCGGCCTCCTCGCCGACGCCCTTCACCGGACGTGGGACGTTGTCGAGCTCGGTCAGGCCGAGGGACTGGGCGAGCCGTCGGGCCGGGTCGATGGTCAGCACGACGACGCGGCGTCCGGACTCGGCCGCGCGCACCCCCAGCGCCGCGGCGGTGGTCGTCTTGCCGACCCCGCCCGATCCGCAACACACGATGATCCCCGTGCCGGGGTCGGCCAGCAGTGCGTCGACGTCGAGCCGGGCGGGTGCGGGGCGGCGGGCCATCAGCGCACCCCCTGCGCGGTCAGGGCGTCGGCGAGCACGGTGATGCCGCCGTCCTCGACCCCGGTCGGCAGCGCCGGCAGGCGGAGCGTCGGCAGGCCCTGGGCCGCGACCTCGGCAGCCAGGTCGCGCTCGAGCGCCACCCGCTCGGCGTGGTCGTGCGCCTGGCTGAGCAGCCCCGTGACGGTGGCCTTCGACGTCTTGACCCCGACGGAGACGAGGTCGGCCCGCACCTGGTCGGCGACCCGGGCCGGCTCGGCGGCGGCGACCTCGAGCAGGGCCTCGTCGACGATGGGCTCGCGCACGAGGTTCACGATGACCGTGCCCACCCCGAAGCCTGCTGCGGACAGTTCAGTCACGGCATCCACGCTCTCCTGCACCGGCATCTCCTCGAGCAGGGTCACGATGTGCACGACGCTCTCGCGGTGGCGCAGCATGCGGGTGATCGACTCGGCCTGCGAGTGGATCGGGCCGATCCGGGCGAGGTCGGCCACCTGCGCGGTGACGTCCAGGAAGCGGGTGATGCGGCCGGTGGGCGGGGCGTCGAGGACGACGGCATCCCACACCTTCGTGCCCTGGCCGCGGCGGTTGCCCGTCGTGCGCCCGACCGCCTCGTAGACCTTGCCCGTGAGCAGGACGTCGCGCACCCCGGGGGCGATCGTCGTCGCGAAGTCGACGACGCCCATCTTCTCGAGGGCTCCGCCGGCGCGGCCGAGCTTGTAGAACATCTGTAGGTACTCCATCAGCGCGGCCTTGGCGTCGACCGACAACCCCCACAGCTCACCGCCACCGGCATGGGTGACCAGACGCACCTCGTCATTGCCGAGCGGGGGCACGTCGAAGGTCTGGCTGATGCCCTGACGCCCCTCGACCTCGACGAGCAGCACCCGCTTGCCCTGGCTGGCCAGCGACAGGGCCAGGCTGGCGGCGACGGTGGTCTTGCCGACGCCTCCCTTGCCGGTCACGATGTGCAGGCGCACCCCGTCGAAGGCACGTGCGAGAGAGGGAGTGGACACGCCCACCAGCCTAGGCGGGCCCTCACGGCATCCTCGAATCCTTGGTCAGGGCCGTCAGTGGGTGGCCAGGGTGAGCTCCTCGATCTCGGCGAGGACCAGCAGGTACGCCGGCGCCTGCGGGTCGATGACGGCGAAGTGGTCTGCGCCGAGGGCGACGGCGCTGTGGATCGGATCGTCCGGTGTGCGCGTGGCCAGGTAGGACTCGATGACGGATGCCGGGACGTCGTCGTCGTGCTCGCCGCTCACGATCACCGCGGGTGTGGTGAGGCGCTGACGCGCCGGGTCGGCGTCGGCCCAGGTGTCGGGGGCGTCATCGGGGGCGGCGCCGATGAGGTTGCGGGCAGCGTGGTCGCTCAGGCCGAGCCGGTCGACCTCGCCGAGATCGGCGGCCGGGGCCAGGGCCACGGCCCCGGTCAGCCACGGCGCGCGGTCTGCCGAGGCCACCCACAGGGCAAGGTGCCCGCCCGCGGAGTGCCCCACGGCGACGACTCGCTCGGGCAGCGCCGGGTCGGCGTGAACCGCGGTGAGCTGCGCGAGGACCGAGGCGCCGGTCCCCGGCCAGCCGCCCCCCGGCATCCCCGCTCGGGCGTACTCGAGGTTCGCCACGTGGAACCCGTCGTCGGCGAGGGCCCGGGCCAGGGGAGCGAGGTGGTGCCGGTCGTAGCGCTCGCGCCAGAACCCCCCGTGGATCAGCGCGACGCTCACCCCGCGGGCCCGGTGGGGGGCGGGCTCCCAGACGTCGTAGACGTCGCTCTGGTGGGGCCCGGTGATCTCGGTGCGGTCGGCGGGGCGGTCAGCTGGGCGCTCGCTCATCTGCGTCACGCTAGCCGAGGGGTGGCCCGGCGCTAGGGTTGCGGACATGACGACCTACGAGTACGCGACCGTGCCGCTCATCGTGCACGCCACCAAGCAGATCCTCGACCAGTGGGGCGCCGACGGCTGGGACCTCGTCCAGGTGCTCGTCATGCCCGAGGGCAACCTCGTGGCCTACCTCAAGCGCCCGAAGGCCTGACATGGGTGCCGTCGAGAGCCGTCTGGCCGAGCTCGGCCTCGTGCTGCCCGAGATCGTGCCGCCCCTGGCGGCCTACGTACCCGCCGTGCTCGACGGCTCGCGGGTGTACGTCTCGGGGCAGGTTCCCATGGTCGGCGGCGTCATGGCCGCGACCGGCGCCGTCGGCGAGGGTGAGGGGTTCGTGTCGCCGGAGCGCGCCAAGGAGCTCGCGGCCGTGTGTGCGCTGAACGCGCTTGCGGCGGTCAAGTCGGTCGTGGGAGACCTCGACCGGGTCGAGCGAGTGGTCAAGGTCGTCGGCTTCGTGGCGTCCGATCCGTCGTTCACCGGGCAGCCCGGCGTCATCAACGGCGCCAGCGAGCTGTTCGGCGACGTCTTCGGGGATGCCGGTCGGCACGCCCGCTCGGCCGTCGGCGTCGTCGCCCTGCCGCTCGGGGCGCCCGTCGAGGTCGAGGTCATCGTCCACGTCCGCGACTGACCCTGGTTCTGGGGGTGGGTCGGTGACGTCCGGTCGGGTGGTCGAGCACCCGGTGTCACGCGACCCCGGGCTGGCTGCGCGGGCGCAGGCGTGGCTGGCGGCTGCGGAGCGCTCGGTTGCGGTTCCGCGGTTGGCGGCCACCGTGATGCTCGTGCGCGACGGTGCGGCTGGCCCGCAGGTCTACGTGCAGCGCCGGGTGGCGTCGATGGCATTCGCCCCCTCGACGGTCGTCTTCCCCGGCGGCGGGGTCGACCCGGTGGACCACGCGTTGGACCCGGCGACGCCCGGACTGGCCGACCTGGCCGCGGTCATGGGTGTCGCGGCCGACGTCGCGGCCCCGTTCGCTGCTGCCGCGGTGCGCGAGGTCCAGGAGGAGTGTGGGGTCGTGATCACCGTGGCCGACCTGCGGGGTCGGGCCCACTGGGTGACTCCCGAGTTCGAGCCGCGCCGGTACGACACGTGGATCCTCGCTGCCGGCATGCCCGCCGACCAGGAGGCGCGGGGCACCACGACCGAGTCCGACCACAGCGCCTGGGTTCGGCCCGGTGACCTGCTGGTCCGACACCGCGCTGGGAAGGTGCGGATGCTGCCGCCCACCGTGATCTCGCTCGAGGAGCTCGCGGACTTCGCGGATGCCGCGGCGTTCCTCGCGCACCGACCTCGCGTCGCGCGGGTGGTGCCCGAACTCGTGGCGGGGGCGGACGGCATCCCCATGTTGCGCACCGTCCTGCCCTAGCCGCACCGGCGTACCTCCTGCCCCAAACCCAACCTCCGCCCCTCCTGTCCTAGCCCGGGTCTGCACCCGGCCGGGCGGCCCTGACGACAGGCAAAGGGGCCTGGGACCCCGTCGAGCCCCAGCCATGCCGCGACCATGCGTCCCTTCACGACCCCTTTGCCTGTCGGTGGGATCGCAGCGGCGGGTCGGTCAGCGCTTGGCCGGCCCGCACCGCTCGCCAGGTGCGGAGCGCCCAGCGCACCCAGTCGGGCTCGAACATCACGTGCTCGTAGGCGAACCGCAGCGACGAGTACGCGTAGATGGCGAACAGGGTGTGGCGCTCGCAGTCCTTGCGCAGGCCGCCCCGGGTGCCGTGGGTCTCGAAGCCGTCGGCCTCGACGGCCAGCCGCAGGGCCTCGCTGCCGAGATCGACCACGGCGTAGAGCCCCGACTCGGCGATCGTCACCTGCGGGGTGAGCTCGAACCCCTCCTCTATGCACAGCGCGCGCAGCACCGACTCGAACGGGTTGGCCGCGCGCCCGTCGGCATGCTTGACGACCCGCCGTGCCGCAACCGCACCCGGTCCGCGAAGGTGCCGCACGGCATCCGCCAGTTCCCCGCGCGTGACGGCTCGGGCGCGAAGGGCGGAGTCGGCCACCACGAGCGCCTCGTCGAAGGGCAGCACCCGGGCGCAGTCGATCACCGTGCGAAGGGGCGTGGTGACCCCGTGCTCCACGTCCTTTGCCGTCAGGTCCGCATGGTGGGGCCGGATGCCGTGGCGCTGCTTCTTGCGCACGTGTCGTTTGCGCGGCACCGTGACCCACGCGTGGCCAGGTGGTGACTTGACCTTCCACCCATGGTGAATGGCCGCGCTCAGGTGCGACAACACACCAGCGCAGGACTGTGCGGCGGTCACATGGGCCGACGCCGTGGGCAGGACGTAGTGGCCGCGGGACGCCCTCACGAGCTCCCCATCCCTCACGGCTCGCAGGATGCGGCGCTTGGGGTGGGACGAGCGCAGCTCCTTCCACGTCGTGACCCCGCCGAGGCGCCGCAGGGTCTGCCGGATGGTTGTCCCTCCGCTGTCTGCCCCCATCGGCCCATCGTGCCGCCAGGAGGGGCGCTCAGCGGGTTGTCCACAGGCCTGATCGCGGGCTGACGCGAAGCGGGGTGGGCCTGCCGACAGGCAAAGGGCCGGCGCAGAAGCGCTCTGACCCGGGATTCCTGTGCTCAGGCGCGAGCGGCAGGTCGCTTTGCCTGTGAGTGGGCCCGCCCTCGAGTCGCGCCGTCGCAGGGTGGTCAGGACCGGGTGCGGGGGCAGCGCAGGGGGTACGGCAGCGCAGGGTGTGGGGCCGGCGGGGCATACTGCGGTGGCATGAGCGCGTCCCCGCCGCCGTCGGTCACCGCACCCTGGGCAGGCGGCCCCGTGACGCCTCGCGCCCACTGCGTGCTCGCCCCCAACCCCGGCCCGATGACCCTGGACGGCACGAACACGTGGGTGCTCCTCGAGCCCGGAGCCACCGAGGCCGTGGTCGTCGACCCCGGGCCACTCGACGAGGCGCACCTCGCCGCCGTGCTCGCGGTGGTCGCGGATGCCGGGGCGCGCGTCGCGCTCACCGTCCTCACCCACGGGCACGCCGATCACGCCGAGGCCGTGCCGCGGTTTGCCGAGCTCACCGGGGCCCCCGTGCGCGCGGTCGGTCGTGGCCACGACGACCTCGCCGACGGCGACGTCGTGCGCACCGGAGGCCTTGAACTGAGGATCGTGGCAACCCCGGGGCACACCTCGGACTCGATCTCGCTCGCCCTACCCGCCGACCACGCCCTGCTCACCGGCGACACCGTGCTCGGTCGAGGCACCACCGTGGTGGCCCACCCCGACGGTGAGCTCGACGCCTACCTCGACTCCCTCGACCGGCTCCACGCCCTCACCGGTGACGGATCGGTGACCGCGATCCTGCCCGGACACGGCCCGCTCGTCCCGGATGCCGGGGTGATGGTCGCGTACTACCGCACCCACCGTGCCGAGCGGCTGGACCAGGTGCGCCAAGCGCTCGCCGACGGCGCGGCATCCGAGATCGACGTCGTCGAGGGCGTGCTGCAGCGGGTCTACGCCGACGTGCCGAGCGCGGTGTGGCCAGCTGCGCGGATGTCGATCCGGGCGCAGCTGGACTACCTTCACCGGGAGCGGTGAGGGGCGGCCGTCAGCGGTCTGCGGTGCCGGCGGTGCGAGCGCCAGCGGGCGGCGACGCAGGGATCAGCGGGCGCGGCGCTTCAGTCGCTCGACGTCGGTCAGCAGCACGGCGCGCGCCTCGAGGCGCAACCAGCCCCGCGACGCGAAGTCGGCCAGTGCCTTGTTCACCGTCTCGCGGGAGGCGCCGACGAGCTGCGCGAGCTCTTCCTGGGTGAGGTCGTGCGCGACGAGCAGGCCATCGTCGACCGGGCGGCCGAAGCGGTCGGCCAGGTCGAGCAGCGCCTTGGCGACGCGGCCGGGCACGTCGGTGAACACGAGGTCGGCGAGCACGTCGTTGGTGCGGCGCAGGCGGCGGGCGAGGGCGGAGAGCAGGGTCGGGGCCACCCCGGGGTGCGTGCGCAGGAAGTCCTTGAGCTGGTCGTGGCCCATCGACACGACCTGCGTCTCGGCGACCGCGGTGGCCGTGGCGGTGCGCGGCCCGGGATCGAACAGCGACAGCTCGCCGAACATCTCGCCGGGGCCGAGGATGGCCAGCAGGTTCTCGCGGCCGTCGCTGCTGGAGCGCCCGAGCTTGATCTTGCCCTCACCGATGACGTAGAGCCGGTCGCCCTGGTCGCCTTCGTGGAAGAGCACGTCGCCACGTTCCAGCAGCGCTGGGCTCATGTTGGCGATCAGTGACTCAGCCGCCGCCTCATCAAGGGCGGCGAACAGCGGGGCTCTGCGCACGACGTCGTGATCCACGGGCCACAGTGTGCCAGAGTCACCCCGAGGCCCTCGCCCTCATCAACAACGTGGGTGAAAATCGTCGTCCAGGCGACGATCTTCACCCACGTTCGCGGGAAGGGCCGGGGGAGAGGGGGCTCGGATGCCGTTCGCGCACCTCTGCGCTGACAGGGTCACGTCGTAGGCTGCGCGGGTGTCCGTGACCCCCTCCGCCGCCGTGCGGCGCCTGCGCGTCGGTGAGGAGTCGCCGGTGGCGCTGACCCGGCGGGCGCGGCGCACCTACCGGGCGCTGCTCGAGCGCTACCCGTATGCCCACTGCGAGCTCGACTTCGAGACCCCGCTACAGCTCCTCGTCGCCACCGTGCTCTCCGCCCAGACCACCGACGTCATGGTGAACTCGGTGACCCCGACCCTGTTCTCCCGGTGGCCGACAGCGGAGGCGCTCGCGGGTGCCGACCGCGAGGAGATGGAGGCGGTGTTGCGGCCGACGGGGTTCTTCCGGGCGAAGACCAACTCGGTCATCACGCTGAGTGCCGCGATCGTCGAGCGGTTCGACGGTGAGGTGCCGACTCGCCTCGAGGACCTGGTGACCCTGCCCGGTGTGGGGCGCAAGACGGCCAACGTCGTGCTGGGCAATGCCTTCGGCGTGCCCGGGCTGACCGTCGACACCCACTTCGGTCGCCTGGTGCGACGCTTCCGGTGGACCGAGCACACCGACCCGGTCAAGGTCGAGGCAGCGATCGCCGAGCTCTTTGCGCGCAAGGACTGGACGATGCTCAGCCACGTCCTCATCTTCCACGGGCGCCGCACCTGCCACGCCCGCAAGCCCGCGTGCGGAGCGTGCCCGGTCGCCCAGTGGTGCCCGTCGTACGGCGAAGGGGAGACCGATCCCGTGAAGGCGCGGGCGCTGCTCTCCTACGAGCTCGCACCGGGTGCGGTGCTGCCCGACCCACCGCCCGGCCCGCTGCCCGGTGACGTCACCGACGGCATCCCGGCTCTGCCGTGAGCGCTCCCACGCCCGGCTGGCTCGCGGCCCTGGCCTCCCGGCCGGATGTCGCCGAGCACGACTGGTTCGCGTCCTACGTGCCGCCGGAGGGCGTTTCGCGTCGCTCCGCGGTGCTCATGCTCTTCGGGCCCGACCCCAGCGGCGGTGAGGACGTCGTGCTCACCGAGCGGGCCCACACGCTGCGGGCCCACCCCGGGCAGGTGTCCTTCCCCGGGGGCGGGATCGACCCCGAGGACGACGGGTCCGTCGGGGCGGCCCTGCGCGAGGCGGAGGAGGAGGTCGGGCTCGACCCGTCCGGAGTCCACGTGCTCGCGACCTTCCCCGAGGTGTACCTCTCGCCGAGCCAGCACGCGGTGACCCCGGTGCTCGGCTGGTGGCCCAGGCCGGTCCCGGTCGGCGTGGTCGATCGAGGTGAGGTCGAGCGGGTGCTGCGGGTGCCGGTGCCGAGACTGCTCGACCCCGCGAACCGCTTCACCGCGGTGTTCGGCCCGTATCGCGGCCCGGCGTTCGAGGTCGACGACCTGTTCGTGTGGGGGTTCACCGCGATGCTGCTGAGCAGCCTGTTCGACCTCGCCGGCATCGCCCTGCCCTGGGACGACGAGATCGAGCGTCCGCTCCCCGACCGGGTCATGTCGCCGTGGATGAAGCAGCTCGACGACGGCCCGACCCCGTGAGTGGTGCTGCCGGGCTCGACCTCCTGCTCGTGATGCTGCTGCTCGCCTATGCCTGGAGCGGATGGCGTCAAGGCTTCGTCGCGGCCCTGCTCGGCCTCACCGGGCTGGTCGGCGGAGCCTTCCTCGCGGTGCGGGTGGCCCCGGGCCTGATCGAGGACCACCTCGGGCACTCCGTGGGGACCTCGTCGGGGCTGCTGTTCCTCCTGCTGGCGGTGCTCGTCTGCGCCGCACTGGGCCAGGCCCTCATGCTGCAGATCGGTCGGCGTCTGCGCGAGGCGATCGACGTGCCGCTGGCCCGGGCGCTCGACTCCGCCCTGGGCTCGATCGCCGTCCTGGTGGCAGTTGCCCTCGTCATGTGGGTGGTGGCCAGCGCCGTGCGGGTCGGCGGCCCGAGCATCGCGCGCGACCTCGTCGAACGATCGGCGGTTGCCAGGGCGCTGGACACGGTGGTTCCGTCATCGGTCGACGGCCTGGTCGAGGACGTGACCGACGCGCTGGACCGGCAGGGCTTCCCTCGGGTCTTCGAGAGCGACGGGCCCGAGCCCATCTCCTCGGTGGACGCGCCCGACCCGTCCGTCGTCGACGACCCGAACGTCCAGCGCGCACTTCGTTCGGTGATCCACGTGCGGGCGGAGTCGCAGACCTGTGACCGGGCACAGATCGGCAGCGGCTGGGTGGTGTCCCCGGGCCGGGTCGCCACCAACGCGCACGTCGTGGCCGGAGCAGACCGGGTCCGCGTCAGGGTCGGTGACCGGGGACTCGAGCGTCCCGCGCGCGTCGTGGCGTTCGACCCGCGGCGCGACGTGGCCGTTCTCGCCGTCGAGGGTCTGGAGGCGCCGGCCCTCCAGGTGGGGGCGCCCCTCGAGGCGGGCGCGGCCGCAGTCGTCGCGGGGTTCCCGGGGGACGAGGGGTTGTGGGTCGACGGTGCCCGGGTCCGCGACGTCATCACGGCCCGTGGTGCCGACATCTACTCGACGTCGAGCGTGGTTCGTGAGGTCTACTCGCTACGCGCCCAGGTGCGGCGGGGCGCGTCCGGTGGGCCGCTCCTCGACCCGACGGGGTCGGTCGTCGGCATGATCTTCGCGACGTCCCTCGATGACCCCGACACCGGCTATGCGTTGACTCTCGACGAGATCAGCGGCGTCCTGGCGCAGGGTGGGCCGACGTCCGCACCGGTCTCCACCGGGCGGTGTACTGCCGGCTGAGGTCGGTGTCGACGGTCGTCAGGCTGCGTCGGTGGTCTTCTTGAGGGCGGCGATCGTCTGCTGCGCCTGGTCGATGGCTCGGTCGGGGGCGGGCTTGGCCGTCTCGAGCGACTTCTTGCCGAGCAGGCCCAGGATCGCGGCGAGCACGAGCACCACCACCGCGACGATGAGGTAGCCCGCCCAGATCGGCAGGGCCTCGGCCAGGCCCCACGCCGCGCCGTGGAGCAGGAACACCAGGCCCATGAGGCCGAAGAACGCTGCCGCGGCGAGCAGGCCGGCACCCTTGCCGACATCCTTGGCGCCACTGGTCACCTCGGCCTTGGCCAGCGCGATCTCGCTGCGGACCAAGCCCTGGAAGTCATGCGTCGCATCGGCCACGAGTTGACCGATGGTGCGCTCGCTGCCCGGTGTGCCTGCCATGAATCCTCCGCCGTGGTCCCGCTGTGTCGAAAGCCGTCTCCCCGACCCTACTCGGGACCTCGCCGTCGGGTGCTGGGACGGTCGCGCGGGCACCCGTGTGAGGACCCGGTTCAGGGAGCGGCTGGGTCAGGTGTCGTCGCGCTGGTAGACGTCGGGGATGCCGTCGGCGTCGCCGTCGTGCTTCTCGAGCTCGGCGATCTGCTTGTAGTGCGTGTTGCGCAGCCGCAACACGATCGAGGCGAGGATCGCGGCGATCAGGGACCCCATGAGCACGGCCAGCTTGACGTGGTCGTTGCGCTCGGAGCCCTCTCCGAAGGCCAGTTCACCGACGAGCAGGGAGACCGTGAAGCCGACCCCGGTGAGCAGGGCGAGGCCGAAGACATCGCGCCAACCCAGCCCTTCGTCGAGCTCGGCCCGGGTGAAGCGGGCCAGCAGCCACGTCGTGCCGAAGACCCCGAAGAGCTTGCCGAGCACGAGGGCGCACACGATGGCGATGGCCACCTCGTCGGCGGCTGCCGCGGCGAACCCGCCCCCGATCACGGTCACTCCGGAGGCGAAGAAGGCGAACACGGGCACGGCGAAGCCGGCCGAGAGCGGGCGGATGCGGTGCTCGAACCGGTGGGCGACGTCGGTGTCGCGCTCGAGGGTGCTGATCTTGGGCACGGAGGCCCGTGCCTTGACCGGCACGACCAGCCCGAGCAGGACACCGGCGACGGTGGCGTGCACCCCCGAGGCGTGGACCAGCGTCCACGTGGCGAAGGCCAACGGAATGAGCAGCCACCAGTAGGTGATCCGCCGCTGCACGAGCATCGCGAATGCAGCCAGCGGCAGCACAGCCCAGAGCAGGGCCGTGACCTCGAGGTCGGCGGTGTAGAAGATCGCGATGATCGTGATGGCGATGAGGTCGTCGACGACCGCGAGGGTGAGCAGGAACGAGCGCAGGGCTGAGGGCAGGTAGGACCCGATGACGGCGAGGACGGCCAGGGCGAAGGCGATGTCGGTCGCGGTCGGGATGGCCCAGCCACGCAGGGCCTGGCTGTCACCGCCGAGTGCCAGCACGATGCCGACGAAGACCAGGGCCGGCATGATGACGCCCCCGATGGCCGCCGTGACCGGCACCGCGGCCTTGGCCACCGTGCGCAGCTCACCGACGAGGAACTCGCGCTTGAGCTCGAGCCCGGCGACGAAGAAGAAGATGGCGAGGAGGCCGTCTGCCGCCCAGTGGCCCAGGCTCAGCCGCAGGTCGCCCCACTCGGGGCCGACGTAGGTGTCACGCAGCGTCTCGTAGGCCTCACGCCACGGACTGTTGGCGAAGACGAGAGCCGCGACGGCAGCGGCGAGCAGCAGGGCCCCACCGATGGTCTCGGTCCGCAGCGCCTCGGCGACGTACTGGCTTTCCGCCCAGGCCGGTCGACGAAGGATCGTGCCGCTCTTGCGGGGTGGAGTCGAGTTGGTCATTGCCGTCCTCGTGGTCGGTCGTCCTCGGGGTCGCTTCAACGGTGCCGACCAGACTTCCCGGCGCTCCGCGGGCAGTCTATCCAGCCGCGTCGGTGTCCTGCCCGGTGGGCACCGCGGCCACGAGGCCGCCGTAGAGGGCCGCGACGTCCGCCACCAGGCTGTCGTCGGCAGTCACGGCACCCTGTGTCGAGAGCGTCTTCTCGAACACCAGGGCGGCCCCGTCGACGACGACCATCCCCACCCGATCCAACGTCTGGCGCAACGCTGCCCGGGCGTACTCGGCCCCGCCCCAGCCGTAGCCGACACACGCGACCGGCTTGCCCTGCCACTGCGCGTACAGGTAGTCGATCGCGTTCTTCAGCGCTGCGTTGTAGCCCCGGTTGTACTCGGGCATGACGAACACGACGGCGTCGACACCGTCGACGAGGGCAGCCCAGCGCTTGGTGTGCTCGTGCGCGTACTGGCCGCTCGACGGCATCTCGGGCTCGTCGAGCAGGGGCAGGGCGAGATCACGCAGGTCGATGGGTTCGACCTCGACGCCCTCTGGCGCCTGGGTGGCCACCCACTGTGCGACGTGGTGGCCGATCCGGGTCGGGCGGGTGCTGGAGGTGACGATGCCGATGCGGGTCATCCCGGCATCCTCACACCTCGCGAGCTGTCAAGGGCCCATGCGCAACGTCCGGCAGGTCGGTGCCTGAGGCAACCAACCTGCCGGACGTCAGCGGGGTACGGCGAGCGCGAGGTCAGCTCGACGAGCCCGCGCCCGGCATCCCCTTGGAGATGAAGCTCATCACCGACGAGTCGGCCAGCGTCGTCGCGTCGCCGATGTCGCGACCCTCGGCGACGTCCTTGAGCAGGCGGCGCATGATCTTGCCGGAGCGGGTCTTGGGCAGCTCGGGCACGATCATGATCGAGCGCGGCTTGGCGATCGGACCGATCTCGTGGGCCACGTGGTTGCGCAGCGCCTGCACCGTGGCGTCGCCCTCGTCGGTCGCGTCGCCGCGCAGGATGACGAAGGCGCACACGGCCTGACCAGTGGTCTCGTCCGACGCCCCGACGACCGCGGCCTCGGCCACCGCCGGGTGCGACACCAGCGCCGACTCGATCTCGGCCGTCGACAGGCGGTGGCCGGAGACGTTCATGACGTCGTCGACCCGGCCGAGCAGCCAGATGTTGCCCTTCTCGTCGTACTTGGCGCCGTCGCCGGCGAAGTAGTACTTCGGGCCGAAGCGGGTCCAGTACGTGTCCTTGTACCGCTCCGGGTCGCCCCAGATGCCGCGCAGCATCGCCGGCCACGGCTTGGTCAGCACGAGGTACCCGACCTTCTCGGCCTCGGTGAACGGCATCCCCTCGTCGTCGAGGATCTCGGCCGAGATGCCGGGGATCGGGCGCTGCGCCGAACCGGGCTCGAGCGTCGTGACACCGGGCAGCGGGCTGATCATGATGCCGCCGGTCTCGGTCTGCCACCACGTGTCGACGATCGGGGCGGTGTTGCCGCCGATGTGCTTGCGGTACCAGAGCCAGGCCTCGGGGTTGATCGGCTCGCCGACGCTGCCGAGCACGCGCACCGAGGACAGGTCGAACTTCGCGGGGATGTCGTCGCCCCACTTCATGAACGTGCGGATCGCCGTGGGGGCGGTGTAGAGGATCGAGACCTTGTACTTCTCGATGAGCTCCCACCAGCGGCCCTGGTGCGGGGTGTCCGGGGTGCCCTCGTACATGACCTGGGTGGCGCCGTTGGCGAGCGGCCCGTAGACGATGTAGGAGTGCCCGGTGACCCAGCCGACGTCGGCCGTGCACCAGTAGACGTCGGTCTCGGGGTGGACGTCGTGGACGACGGCGTTGGTGTAGGCGGCCTGGGTCAGGTAGCCGCCGCTGGTGTGGAAGATGCCCTTGGGCTTTCCGGTCGTGCCACTCGTGTAGAGGATGAACAGCGGGTGCTCGCTGTCGTGCGGCTGGGCCTCGTGGGTGTCGGCCTGGCGGTCGACGACGTCGTGCCACCAGACGTCGCGGCCCTCGTGCCAGTCGACCTCGGTCTCGGTGCGGCGCACGACGAGGACCTTCTGCACCGGGTTGGGGTACTGAAGCGCCTCGTCGACGGCGGGCTTGAGGGGGGAGGGCTTACCGCGCCGGAACTGCCCGTCGGTGGTCACGACGACCTTGCACTGGGCGTCGTCGATGCGGGTGTGCAGCGCCTCGGCCGAGAACCCGCCGAAGATGACCGAGTGCGGGGCGCCGAGTCGGGCGCAGGCCAGCATGGTGAAGACGGTCTCGGGGATCATCGGCATGTAGACCGCCACCGTGTCACCGGTCCCGACGCCGAGCTCGGTCAGGGCGTTGGCGGTCTTGCTGACCTCGCGCTGGAGGTCGGCGTAGGTGATGGTGCGGGTGTCGCCGCCCTCGCCCTCGAAGTGGATCGCGACCCGGTCACCGTTGCCGGCCTCGACGTGCCGGTCGACGCAGTTGTACGCGACGTTGAGCTGGCCGCCGACGAACCACTTCGCGAAGGGTGCGTCGTCCCAGTCCAGGGTGCGCTCGAAGTCGGTCGCCCAGGTGATGCGCTCGCGGGCCTGCTGGGCCCAGAAGCCCTCGTGATCGGCGGCGGCGGCCTCGTACATCTCGGCGGTGCCGTTGGCCTGCGCGGCGAACGCCGGGGCAGGGGCAAGGTCGAGCTCGTGGGCGTGGCTGGACAGGCTGTCGTCGGTCACGGCGGTGATCCTCCTCGTTGAGTGACTGGCCCTAGCCAACCCCAGCGGTGGGCCGTGAGCAACCGGCCCACCGCAGGATGCCGTCGGGCGGGCCGCGGCTGCGCCGAGCGGGGCGCCCCCGACCGCCCGTCGCGCCCCGGGCAGCGCGACTTCTTGCACTCCAGCCACCCTGCCGTGAAGTGGCTGGAGTGCAAGAAGTGCGGGTTTGGTGGGCAGGTTGACCAGTGTTTTCGGATGCCGGGTGGCGCGATGGTGCGCGCATTGACCACCGCGTCGGGCAACGGTTCCATCCGCACGGCATCCGTGGAACCGTGGCGAGAACGGCCCGATCGGCCGTCCACGATGCGCAAGGAGGCGATGACCGTGTTCGAAGAGGGCCAGCTCTACTCAGCCGTCACGACCGACGCCGACGGCCAGGTGCAGGTGCACCTGGGCGAGGACCACCCCGGCTTCACCGACCCGGTGTACCGCGCCAGGCGTGCCGACATCGCCTCGGCCTCGCTGGCGCACCGGCCCGGGCAGCCCGTGCCGACGATCGACTACACCGACGAGGAGCACGGCGTCTGGGCACTGGTGTCCGCCGAGCTCGCGGCCAAGCACGAGCGGTACGCCCACCCCGAGTACCTCGAGGCCAAGGCCGCCCTCGCCCTGCCGACCGACCACGTGCCCCAGCTGCACGAGGTGACCCAGGCGCTCATGCCGCTCACCGGCTGGTGCTACACCGCGGCACCTGGACTGGTTCCCCTGCGCGAGTTCTACGCCGACCTCGGTCGCCGCACCTTCAACTCCACTCAGTACCTGCGCCACCCGAGTGAGCCGCTGTACACGCCGGAGCCCGACATCATCCACGAGGTCATCGGACACGCGAACCAGCTGGCGAGCCCGCGCTTCGCGGCGATCGCGCAGGCCGCGGGTGAGGCCAGTGAGCGCCTGGAGACCGAGGACGCCCTGCAGTTCGTCGCCGACGTCTTCTGGTTCACCATCGAGTTCGGGGTGATGAACGACGGCGGGGTCACCAAGGCCTACGGAGCCGGCATCCTCTCCAGCTACGGCGAGCTCGACGAGTTCTCGCACATGGACATCCGCCCCCTCGACATCCCGACCATGGGCACCCTCAACTACGACATCACGGCCTACCAGCCCGTGCTGTTCGAGGCGCAGAGCATGGACCAGCTCGAGGGTGTCGTCGGCACGTTCTTCGAGACCGTGGACGACGACCTGGCCGCCCGGATGCGAGCCGAGGCGCACGCCCACGCCTGACGCCCTGCCGGAGCGTGACGCAACAGTTGAGCGGATGCCGTGGCACGGCATCCGCTCAACTGTTGCGTTCAGGCGTCGATCAGTGGTTGACCGCCTCGGCGACACCGTGACCGGTGAGGCTGCGGACCTCCATCTCGGCGTACTTCTGGGCGTCGTGCTCCTTGGAGAGCACCGATCCGAGCCAGCCGAGGAAGAAGGCGAGCGGGATCGAGACCAGGCCCGGGTTGTCGAGCGGGAACCAGTGGAAGTCGATCGCCGGGTTGGTGATCATCGACGGTGACAGCCCGGTCTTGGGGTCGGCCGGCTTGCCCGAGACCACCGGGCTGAAGATGATCAGACCGATCGAGGCGATGAGCCCGCCGTAGATCGACCACAGGGCGCCCTTGGTCGTGAAGCCCTTCCAGAACAGCGAGTACAGGATCGTCGGCAGGTTCGCCGAGGCCGCGACCGCGAAGGCCAGGGCCACGAGGAACGCGATGTTCTGGCTCTTGGCGAGCATCCCACCGCCGATGGCGACCAGGCCGATGACGACGGCCGCGATGCGGGCGACCTTGAACTCGGTGTCGCCGCTCGTCTGGCCCTTCTTGAAGCCCTCCTTGTAGAGGTCGTGGGCAAACGACGCGGATGCCGCGATGGTCAACCCCGCGACCACCGCCAGGATCGTCGCGAACGCGATACCGGAGATGATGCCGAGCAGCCAGCTGCCACCGAGCTCGTAGGCCAGCAGCGGAGCGGCGGCGTTGGCCTTGCCGGGAGCGGCGTTGATCGTGTCGGGGCCGACGAGGGCGGCGGCGCCGAAGCCGATGACCAGGGTGAGCAGGTAGAACCCACCGATGAGCCAGATCGCCCACTCGACCGAGCGACGGGCCTCCTTGGCGGTGGGGACGGTGTAGAAGCGCTGGAGCACGTGCGGCAGACCGGCGGTGCCGAGGACGAGGGCCATCGAGAGCGAGATGAAGTCGATCTTGGTGACGGTGTCCTTGCCGTACTTCAGGCCGTAGGTCGTCAGCTTGTCGGCGTTGGACGCCGTCTTCTCCACCGCGGAGGTTGCCGTGGTGTCGATGGCGCCCTGGAACAGTGCGGTGATCGAGAAGCCGAACTTCGCCAGCGTCCACACGGTGATGACGGCCGCACCGGCGATCAGGAGCACCGCCTTGATGATCTGCACCCAGGTGGTGCCCTTCATGCCGCCGATGAGAACGTAGGCGAGCATGACGACACCCACGATGGCGATGACGATGTTCTGCGCGGCCTCACCCGTGACACCGAGCAGCAGGGACACGAGGCCACCGGCGCCGGCCATCTGGGCGAGCAGGTAGAACAGCGACACGCACATGACCGACACCGAGGTGGCGATGCGCACGGGGCGCTGCTTGAGGCGGTAGGACAGCACGTCGGCCATGGTGAAGCGGCCGATGTTGCGCATGAGCTCGGCGACGAGCAGCAGGGCGACGAGCCAGGCGACGAGGAAGCCGATGGAGTAGAGGAACCCGTCGAGGCCGGACAGGGCGATGGCCCCGGCGATGCCGAGGAACGAGGCCGCCGAGAGGTAGTCACCGGCGATGGCGATGCCGTTCTGGCGACCGGAGAAGGCGCCGGCCGAGGTGTAGTACTGCTCGGCGGTCTTCTTGCCACCGGCCACCTTGATGACGATGCCGAGGGTGAAGACGACGAACCCGAGGAAGATCCCGATGTTCAGGGTGGGGTTGCCGACGGCGATGGTGTCGGCGGCCGGGAGGAGGAGCGCGCTCATGACTTGTCTCCGTTCGGGGCAGACATGGCATCCATCCGGGCGCCGAGGGCTTCAGCGGCGGGGTCGAAGGTCCGGCTGGCCCAGCGCGCGTAGATGAACGTGATGGCGAACGTCGTGACGAACTGCAGCAGGCCGAACACCAGGCCCACGGTGACCAGGCCGCTGATCGGCTTGTTCATGAAGCCGGGGGCGAAGATCGACAGCAGCACGTACAGGAAGTACCAGGTGAGGAAGAACGCGGTCATCGGGAAGACGAAGCCGCGGAACTTCTTACGAAGGTTCTGGAACTCATCGGTCTCTTGCAGCGCGACGTAGGGGTCGTCGGCGCCTGGGCGAGCTTCGACGCTCACGGCCACCTCCTGGGGTCTGCCCGGGCATCGTTGCTCGGGATCGAGTCCCAGAGTGGGCGCGCCCGGATGCCGTTGTGCACCCCCCG
>NZ_DAORSO010000006.1:35270-38488 GCF_035443565.1 Ornithinibacter sp.
GCGGGCCTGTGCGGCACCGACCTGCACCTCGAGCAGTGGGACGAGTGGGCGGCGGCCACGGTGCGCGCCCCCATGACGCTCGGGCACGAGTTCTTCGGCGAGGTCGTCGAGGTCGGGGCCGACGTCGACCACGTGGCCGTCGGTGACCGGGTCTCGGGGGAGGGGCACCTGGTCTGCGGCACCTGCCGCAACTGCCGGGCCGGGCGCCGGCACCTGTGCATCAACACCGTCGGCGTCGGGGTCAACCGCGACGGCGCCTTTGCCGACTACGTCGTCATCCCGGCGACGAACGCGTGGGTGCAGCCGCCCGACCTGGACCCCGACCTCGGGGCGCTGTTCGACCCGCTCGGCAACGCCACGCACACGGCGCTGCAGTGGCCGGTCGTCGGTGAGGACGTCGTCATCACCGGGGCCGGGCCGATCGGGGTCATGGCGACGGCGGTCGTGCGCCACGCGGGGGCGCGCCGGATCGTCGTGACCGACATGTCGGCCGGGCGCCTGGCGCTGGCAGCCGCGGCGGGGGCGGACCTCGTCGTCGACGTGTCCGCAGGCCAGACGTTGCGCGACGCCCAGGGCCAGCTCGGCATGGCGGAGGGGTTCGACATCGCCCTCGAGATGTCCGGGTCACCCGCGGCCGTCGAGGACCTGCTCGCGAACATGAACCACGGCGGCCGCGTCGCGATGCTCGGCCTGCCCAAGGACCGCTACGCCATCGACTGGGGCCGGGTCATCACGCACATGATCACCCTGCGCGGCATCTACGGGCGCGAGATGTTCGAGACCTGGTACCTCATGGGCTCGATGCTCGCGACGTCGCCCGAGCTGCGCACGGCGGTGTCGTCGGTGGTGACGGGGCGGTACGCGGCGGCCGAGTGGCAGGCCGCGTTCGACGAGACCCGGTCGGGCACCGGCGGCAAGGTCGTGCTCGACTGGAGCTGAGGGTGGCCACGGATGCCGGAGGGCGGCATCCGTGACCGCACACGGCATACGCTGCACGACAGAGGCGGCGCAGCCCCGCGCTGCCGCTGACGACACCACGCTGGAGGCGACGTGTACGGCACCGTCAAGGACGAGCTCGCGGCCACCCTCAAGGAGATCGAGGACGCCGGCCTGTACAAGCGCGAGCGTGAGCTCACGACGCCGCAGGCCGCTCACGTCGCCACCGCGGGCGGGTCGTCGCTGAACTTCTGCGCCAACAACTACCTGGGGTTCGCCGACCACCCCGACGTCGTGGCTGCCAGCCGAAACGCCCTGGACGAGTGGGGTTTCGGCATGGCCTCGGTGCGCTTCATCTGCGGCACGCAGACCCAGCACACGCTGCTCGAACAGCGGTTGTCGCAGTTCCTCGGCATGGAGGCCACCATCCTGTTCGGCTCGTGCTTCGACGCCAACGGCGGGGTGTTCGAGGTGCTCTTCGGTGCCGAGGACGCGATCGTGTCCGACGAGCTGAACCACGCGTCGATCATCGACGGCATCCGGCTCAGCAAGGCCGCCCGCTTCCGGTACAAGAACGCCGACATGGGTGACCTGCGGGCCCAGCTCGAGGCGGCCCGGGCGGGCGGGGCGCGGCGGGTGTGCGTCGTCACCGACGGGGTCTTCTCGATGGACGGGTCGTACGCCCCGCTCGACCAGATCTGCGACCTGGCCGACGAGTTCCAGGCGATGGTGCTGGTCGACGACTCGCACGCGGTGGGCTTCGTCGGTGAGGGGGGCCGGGGCACACCCGAGCTGTTCGGGGTCATGGACCGCGTCGACATCATCACCGGCACCCTCGGCAAGGCCCTCGGGGGCGCCTCGGGCGGGTACGTGACGAGCCACCAGGAGGTCGTCGACCTGCTGCGCCAGCGAGCCCGGCCGTACCTGTTCTCGAACTCGGTGGCTCCCGCGGTGGTGGCCGGCTCGCTGGCAGCGCTCGACCTCGTGTCGGGCTCGAGCGAGGCCTGCGAGACCCTGCGTGCGAACTCGGCCCTCTTCCGTGAGCTCATGACGGATGCCGGGTTCGAGCTGTTGCCCGGATCGCACCCGATCACCCCGGTCATGTTCCCGGGTGAGGACGGTGCTCGGCAGGCTGCCGAGGTGGCCGACCACATGCTCGCCGCCGGGGTCTACGTCGTCGCCTTCAGCTTCCCCGTGGTGCCACGCGGCAGGGCGCGCATCCGGGTGCAGTTGTCAGCGGCCCACTCGGAGGCCGACGTCCGTGAGTGCGTCGACGCGTTCGTGGCCGCGCGAGCGGCCGTCGGCTGACGGCATCCGCCCGTCGAAGGTAGACGAATCGCCGTCTGAGCGTCCGCCCTTGCGGCGATTCGCCTCCTCTCGACTGCTGGGGGGGCGGGCCGCTCGGAGTTCTCAGTCGCGGGTGCGCATCCTCACGGCGACGCGCTCGGGGGTGTGCAGCCGCACCATGGTTCGGGTCGTCCCGGGCGGGATGCGGTCCGGGGTCGCGAGCGAGACGGCGATCGAGGTCGCGAGGGCCAGCGGGGTCGCCCACATCGCGGGGTTCGCGAGCAGCGCCTCGGGCCAGCCGCCGAGCGGTGGCGCGAACACGGTGATGAGGATCGCGCCCCCGGCGCTGACTCCTCCGACGAGGAGCCCGGCCATCGCGCCCCACGTCGACAGCCGGCGCCACCACACGCCGAGCATGAGCAGCGGGGCGAACGTCGCCGCGGCGACGGCGAAGGCCAGCCCCACAGTGGTCGCGAGCCCGAGCGGCTCCGACACCCGGCTCACGAGGTAGGGCAGCACCACGGCCAGCACCGCCGCGATCCGGAAACCACGAACACCGGGTACGTCACCACCGGCGAAGCGGGCGAGTCGGGGGCGCAGCAGTTCCTGGTCGAGGACGCCGGTCACCGACATCGCCAGGCCGGATGCCGTGGACAGGAACGCGGCGAACGCGCCCCCCGCGAGCATCGCGGTGAGCAGCTGCCCGGCCAGTCCGTCGACCATGGTCTCGGGTAGTTGGAGCACGATCGTGTCCGAGCCCATGCCGTCGGGCAGGGTCGGGTAGGCGATCCGGCCCAGCGCCCCGTAGACGGGCGGGATGACGTAGAACGCCCCGAGCAGCGCCAGCACGGTGACGGTGGTGCGGCGGGCACCGTTGCCGTCGGGGTTCGTGTAGTAGCGGACGAGGACGTGGGGCAGGCCCATGGTCCCGAGGCACAGGGCGAGAACGGTGGATGCCGTGCGGTACCACGGGTGGTCGTCGGGCCCGGTGGGGC
>NZ_DAORSO010000006.1:38588-55926 GCF_035443565.1 Ornithinibacter sp.
CCCTGGAACTGCGGCACGAGGTAGAGCCAGCCGATGGCGATGACCAGCGTCGACGACACGAGCCGGATCGCGCGCGACCCCAGCCGGGCCTCGGCGAAGTCGGGCAGCGTGTAGGCACCCGACCGGCGCATCGGGGCGGCGACGACGACGAGGAGGACGAGGTATCCCAGCGTGTAGCCCACGGGCAGCCACAGCATGTCGACACCGCGGTCGTAGACCAGGCCGGCCACGCCGAGGAAGCTGGCGGCCGACAGGTACTCCCCGCCGATGGCCGAGGCGTTCATCCGTGGCGAGACCGTGCGGCCGGCGACGTAGAAGTCGCTCGTGCGGCGCGACATCCGCAGCCCGAGGCCACCCACGATGAGCGTGGTGAGGCACACGAGCGCCACCGCGGCGACGGAGAGGGGGTTGTTCACGACGACTCGACGACCTCGGCGAAGTCGGCCTCGATCCGCTCGGCCTGACGGGTGTACCAGCGGGCGAGGAACCACGCGCACGGGTAGACCAGTACTCCGAGGGCCAGCCAAGGGAAGGGCACCCAGAGCACGGTGAGGGTCCGGGTCGCCGGGACCAGGGTGAGGACGACGGGCAGGGCGGCGAGCCCGCCGATGGTCAGGCCGAGGACGGCGAGCGACAGCCTCAGCTGGGCCCGCATCAACCCCGCGAGGTAGACGTCGCCGAGGCCGGTCTGCTCGTCGAGGTCACGGGTGACGGGGCGGGCGTGCATCGGTGCGGCGCTGCGGCGCGAGCTCGTCACCCGCACGCGTTGCGGTGGCTCCCCGCCGGTCACGCTCACGCTCAGCCCCCGGACGGGCGCCGGTCGCCGATCGGCCGCCGCAGCAGCGTGTCGCGCAGTTCCTTGGTGTGGCGGCGGCTCACCTGCAGCTCGATGGCGCCCACGACGACCGAGCACCGGCCGTGGTCCATGCGCACCTCGCTCACGTGGGGGAGGGCGACGAGGGTGCTGCGGTGGATGCGCACGAACCCGTGCTCGGCCCAGCGCTCCTCGAGCACGCTGAGCGGCACGCGCACGAGGTGCGACCCGGTCTCGGTGTGCAGCCGGGCGTAGTCGCCGTGGGCCTGGGCGTAGCGGATCTGGTTGCGGGTGATGAACCGGGTGACCCCACCCAGCTCGACCGGGATCGTCTCGTCCTCCGGTGGGGACGGGGGTGCCGGGGGCTGGTTCTGGCCGGGGCGCCCGCCGGGACCGGGCGTCGTGCCCGGCGGCGAGGTGGCCGGGGACGCCAGTTCGTTGCGGGTTCGCACGACCCTGCGGACCGCCTCGGAGAGCCGTTCGGTGCGCACCGGCTTCATGACGTAGTCGGTGGCGGCGAGGGCGAACGCGTCGACGGCGTGCTGGTCGTGGGCGGTGACGAAGACGATCTGCGGGCGCACGGCGAACCGCGAGATCACCCGGGCCAGGGCCATCCCGTCGAGCCCCGGCATCGAGATGTCGCTGAACACGACGTCGACGTCTCGCCCGTCGAGGACCTGCAACGCCTCGGTGCCACTGGATGCCGTGATGACCTCCGCGATGCGCTCGTCGCGCTCGAGGAGGTACTCGAGGTCGGACAGCGCGGGGAGCTCGTCGTCGACGACGAGTGCGATGAGCCCGGCCTCGTTGGTGGACATGGCGGCAGCCTATTGCCCTCGTCTAGCCATCTGCGTGGATGCCGGGTGCGAACTTCGGCACACGAAAGCTCACCTTCGTGCCCGCTCCCGGGGCGGTCTCGACGACGAGCCCGAACTCGTCACCGTAGACCTGTCGCAGACGGGCATCGACGTTGCCGAGGCCGACCGAGTCGGTGGCGTGGGCCCCGTCGAGGATGGTGCGGATCCGCTGGGGATCGGCGCCGATGCCGTCGTCCTCGATGGAGATCTCGGCGTCGGGGCCGCGGTCGGCCGCGGTGATGGTCAGCCGGCCGATCCCTTCCTTGCCGGCGAGCCCGTGCCGCACGGCGTTCTCGACCAGGGGCTGCACGGCGAGGTAGGGAACGGTCACCGGCAGCACTTCGGGCGCGATGAGCAACGAGGTCTGGAGCCGGTCGCCGAAGCGGGCCTGTTCGAGGATGAGGTAGCGCTCGACGTTGCGCAGCTCTTCGGCCAGCGTCGTGAACGCGCCCCCTGAGCGCAGCGAGTAGCGGGTGAAGTCGGCGAAGTCGATGAGCAGTTCGCGGGCGCGGTCGGGGTCGGTGCGCACGAACGACGCGATCGCCGCGAGGCTGTTGTAGATGAAGTGCGGGCTGATCTGTGCGCGCAGGGCCCGCAGTTCGGCCTCCATGACCCGGGTGCGCGTGCGCGCGAGCTCCGCGAGCGCGAGCTGGCTGGAGACCCAGGCGGCGACCTCCTCCGTGGCCTTGGCGAGCCCCGGTGACGGCTGCTCGGTCCAGGCGCTCAGGGTCCCGACGACGAGGTCGTCCATGACGAGAGGGGCGGTGACCGCAGCCCGGATCGGGCAGGCGTCGTCGTCGCAGGTGATCCGGGTCGAGCCGTGCACGACCGTGCGGCCGGTGGCCCGGGTCTCGTCGCCGAGGTTGAAGGCCACCCCGCGGTGGTGCTCACCGACGCCCGTCCAGGAGAGCACCCCTCCGGTGTCGGACAGTGAGACGGCGTGCGCGCCCAGGATGGAGAGCAGGTGCCGACCGGCGCGCTCAGCGGCATCCGGGGTGAGGCCGTCCGCGAGGTGCTGGGACGCCAGGGATGCCGTGTGGAGGGTGGCGTACGTGGCGCGGTCGACCTCGGAGAGGAACCCGCGTCGCCGGCTGCGTCGCAGCAGCAACCAGGAGATCCACAACAGGGTCAGGGTGCCCGCGACGAGCACCGCCGTCGGCCAGTGGATGCTCCCTGTCATGCGCTCACCATAGGGTCGAGCCCAGCCGACGGGACAGGTGGTCGCGGCGGCCCAGGGACCAGGGAGGCGCAGCGATGCCGGAGTTCGACGAGGCGACAGCCGTCAGGTGGGATGCCGTGGTGCCCGCGGTCGCGGGCGCGACCGGAGTGGCCCACGGGCACCTCGACGAGGGGTGGGTCATCGGGCACGCCATCAACGGTGGGGTGCTCATGGCGACCGCGACGTCCGCGGCATCCGAGGTCCTGTCGGCCGTGGGGCACCCGGACGTGCTCACCTGGGGGGCGCACTTCCTCTCGGCGGCCAGGCCGGGCCCGCTAGAGGTGGACCTGGAGGTGCTGCGGGTGGGCCGCGGCGCGTCGACGGCGACGGTGCGCCTGCGCCAACCGGAGGGCGACGGGCTCGTCGAGCGCGTGCACGTCACCGGCACCTTCGGCACCCTCGACCGGGCCGAGCCGGTGCACCGTGCTCCGGCCCCGCCGTCGATGCCTGACCCGGACTCCTGCGTTCCCGCGCTCCGCGACTCGTCACCGGTCGCGACGGCCATCGTCATGCTCGACCGCCTCGACGTGCGGGTGGACCCCGCCACCATCGGCTTCGCGGTCGGCCGACCCAGCCAGCGTGGGGTCATCCGCGCCTGGTTGCGGATGGCCGACGGCCGCGAGCCGGATGCCGCGCTGCTGCCCTACGTCGTCGACGCCTTCATGCCGGTGTCCTTCGACCTCGGGGTGCCCGGCTGGGCGCCGACGATGGAGCTCACGGGACAGGTGCTCGGCCGACCGGCGCCGGGGTGGTTGCTCGCCGAGCTCACGACCGACACCGTGGTGGGTGACCTGCTCATCGAGGATGCCGCGGTGTGGGACTCCGCAGGTCGTCTCGTCGCGCGTTCTCGCCAGCTCGCGGGCGTGCGGGTGCCCGCGAACTAGTCTGCACGAGTGCCTACCGAGAGCCCGATCGTCGCCGCACTCTCCCGACTGGCCGAGCTGCCCGGCATCCCCGAGCAGGTCGAGGCCGCTCGTGAGGCCTGTACCCGCCTGCGGTGGCACCAGGCCCTGCGCAAGCGGATCCCCGAGGCCGCGGCCGAGTCCCGCGTGCGAGGTGCCCACGCCAGTGGCGAGTTGGAGGGCGCCAGCGTGCCGGTCGACGTCCTGCGCGACGTGGTGCGGGGTGCGGCCACCTGGTCACCCGATCCCGACCCGGTCGAGCTGACGATGCGGGGGGTGCTGGCGGCAACCGCGGAGACCGAACACGTGGCGGGCATCGTGCTCACGGCGCCGCTCCAGGCGTTGGCCCGGCTGCACACGGCTGCAGCCGCGGGGCTGGTGGCCGATGGTGCCCTCGGGCGGCCACGACGGCCCGGCGAGGAGTCCCTCGAGCTGACCGATCTCGGTGCCGCCCCGCCAGCCCAGGAGGTGGCGGCTCGGCTTCGTGACGTCGCGGACGTGCTGGTGGCCGTGCCGTCACTGCCCGTGGTCGTGGCCGCGGCGGTGGTGCACGCCGAGCTCGCGACCGTGCGGCCGTTCGTGCGCGGCAACGCGGTGGTGGCGAGGGCGTTGGACCGGGCCGTGGTGCGGGCCGGCGGGCTCGATCCGACCGGGGTGGCCGTCATCGAAGGCGGTCATGCGGCAGGTGGGGGAGCGGCCTACCTCGGGGCGCTCGCCGCCTACGGCCGAGGGGATGCCGTCGGTGTGGGGCTGTGGATCTCGCACTGTTGTGAGGCGGTGCGCGCGGCGGCCACCCAGGGCGAGGCGGTCGCCGATGCGGTGCTGGCGGGGCGCCTGGGCCCGCCCACCTGAGCGTCGCGATCGCGCCGAATCGGGCTGGGGCCGAGGGATCTCGGTGGCCCGTGCGCTCCCTTGACACGGACCTCGTCATCGATCAGCGCCACGCAGGTCGTAGAGCGTTAAACAGTTTGGGCAAAACCTTCGGATTCAGTGGACCTGAGGATGTGCTGAAAATGTTCTCGATAGTTCTGACCAAGGGCTTGCGTCGGAGTCCGGTCGTAGAGCACGATATGACTACTCGCTCCCCTTCGGGGTCGAGCGAACGGCGAACCGGCTTCTCCCCCCCGGAGCTCGGCTCGCCGACGGCCCCGGTTGTCCCCCCGACCGGGGCCGTCCCATGTCCGGAAACAAGTGGCGCACCAGCGGTCAGACGATGGGCGCACCAGGGGTCGTTGTCCACAGCCAGCCGACGGCGCGATGGTTGTCCACAGGGTGTCCGCCGCGCCTCGCGTGACCACGTGATCCCGGCGAGGGTCGGTGCATGTCACCACACGCCGTCATCGCCGTCGTCGGGGCGTCCGGGGGCCTGGGCGCGAGCACCCTGACCCTCGCCATCGCCCGCCGTCTTGCCGCGACAGGCCCCGATGCCGTCGTCGTCGACCTCGACCTGACGAGGGGAGGGCTGGAGGTGACTGCGGGCGTCGAGCACCTGCCCGGGCAACGATGGAACGACCTGGGTGACGTGCGTGGGCGCCTGCCGCCGGGTGCCCTTGCGTCCCGGTTGCCGACCGAGGATGGCGTGCACGTGTTGTCGGCCCGCGGTGGGGCCGGCCCCGACCTCTCGCAGCGGGCCGTCCAGGACGTCCTCGGCTCTCTGGCCGAGGGCCCCGCCCGGCTGGTCGTCGACCTGCCGCTGGGGAGCCCAGCACTCCCCGCGGTGCTTGGTCACCGGCCACTGGTGCTCGTGCTGGCCGGCCTGCGCACCCGTGCCCTGGCCGATGCGGATGCCGCCGTCGCCCACCTGCTGGATCGGGCCGACCAGGCCCACCGACCCGTGGACCTGCGCCTGGTCACCCGAGGCCCCCGCAGCGCCGCTCGCATCGTCGACGAGGTCGTCGCGCACCTCGGCATCGCCCACCTGCACCACCTGCGCGACGACCCCCACGTTCCCCGCGACGCGGAGCGAGGACTGTTCCCGGGGATCGCCCGCGACGAGGTGCGACGGTGTGCCGACGCCGTGGTCGCGGTCGTCGACGACGCCGCGAAGGCGTCATGACCGGCATCCCGGGGCCCTTCGACGACGCTGTCGAGCACTCCATCCGGGCGGGTCTCCCGCCGACCACCGTGCGGGTCGCCCAGATCGCTGCGACCCACGAGGGAACCCTCGGCACCGACGGCGCGGCATCCGCCCGTCAGGAGCTGCTCGATCGACTCGTCGGACTGGGGCCGCTCGCAGCGGTCGTGGCCGATCCCATGGTGACCGATGTCCTCGTCAACGGGGACGGGGCGGTCTGGGTCGATCGGGGGTCGGGCGTGGAGCGCACAGCGCGGATGGTGGAACCCGAGGACCTGCGCCCCCTCGCCGTGCGGCTCGCCGGCCTGGCCGGTCGGCGGCTCGATGACGCCCAACCGTGGGTGGACGGTGTGCTGCCTGGGGGTGTGCGTCTCCACGCGGTCCTCCCGCCGCTCGCGGAGGCGGGACCACACCTCAGCCTGCGGCTGGCCAGGCACCACCCCGAGGGTGTCGACGCGCTCGTGCGGCTGGGCGCGGTGAGCCACGACCTCGCGGTGGTCCTGCGCCAGCTCGTGACCCGCAGGGTCTCCCTGGTCGTGACCGGCGGCACCGGGGCCGGCAAGACCACCGTCCTCGCCGGGCTGCTCGCCGAGGTCGACCCGTCCCAGCGGATCGTCGTGGTCGAGGACGTCCGCGAGCTCGACCCCAGCCATCCCCACGTCGTCCGGCTGCAAGGGCGAGTGGGGAACGTCGAAGGGGTCGGGGAGGTGACGCTCGTCGACCTGGTGCGACAGGCCCTGCGGATGCGCCCCGACCGGCTCGTCGTCGGCGAGGTGCGCGGTGCCGAGGTGCGCGAGCTGCTCGCCGCCCTCAACACCGGGCACGACGGGGGGATGAGCACGCTGCACGCGAACGGCCCGCAGGAGGTCCCCGCCAGGTTCGAGGCGCTCGGTTCGCTGGCGGGGCTGCCACGCCATGCCGTGCACGCCCAACTTCGCCAGGCACTCCAGGCGGTGGTGCACGTGGAGCGCCGGGACGGTGTGCGCCGTGTCGGCGTCATCGGCGTGCTGGTGCCCGACCCGTCGGACCCTGGCTGTGTCCGGGTGGTCGACGCGGTCGTCGACCGAGCCGGGGGGCTGCGAGCGGGGCCTGGCCGTGACCGACTGCTGAGCCTGCTGCCCTCACTCGCGACACAGTGCGCCTGGGCCCGGCCGTGCTGATCGCTGCGCTGCTGGCAGCCCTCGCGGTGTGTTGCTGGCCGGGGCGATGGAGCCGAGCCACAGCGGATGCCGCGGCGCGGGGTGAGCCTGTCGGGGGCGGAACGTGGGGGCGGTGGCGCGCCCGGGTGGCCGGTGGGGTGCGGCGGGGGCGTCAGCCACCGTGGGTTGCCGACCTCGCCGAGGTGACGGCGGTTGGACTCGCGGCCGGGCTCGACCTGGCCTCCGCGGCGTCGGTCGCAGCCCGGTCGCCCGGCATCGAGGCGGCGGCTCCGTGGCTGGGGCCGCGCATCGCCGAGTCCGTCGCCTCCGGTGGGGCCGTCCTCGTTCTCGAACCCGAGCCGGCCGCCCTGTCATCGCAGGATCGTCGCGACCTTCGTGTCCTCGAGGCGGCCTGGCACCTCACCGAGGAGGCGGGAGCCGCGTCATCGGTGGTCACTGCGGCCGCCGCCGAGTCGATTCGGGCGCGACGGGCGGCAACGGATCGGGCAGGCGTCGTCGCCGCGGGTCCGCGGGCCTCCATGTGGCTGCTCTCGGCCCTGCCGGTCGCAGGGCCACTCGCCGCCCTGCTCGTCGGGCTCACCCCCGGCCAGCTCTACGGAACCGGACCGGCGCAGGCGGCAGCGGCCGTCGGTCTGCTGCTCACCGCGCTCGGCTGGTCCTGGTCGCGAGGCCTGCTTCGGCGGGCACTGCGGGCAGGCCGCACGGACGGGAGCGTGGGGTGACGGGCTGGCTCTGCGTGGGGCCGGATGCGGGTGGGGGCGTCATGGTGGCCATGGCGATGTCGCTCGCCGCGGTGTCGGTTCTCGTCTGGCCGTCGGGAGCCAGGTGGACCCCGCCCGCAGGAGGCAGGCCGGGCGAACAGGCGCCGAGCGGGGACGGCGTGGCTCGCGAGCAGCCGGCCACCGTGGAGGAGGCTGCGGCAGCACTGACCCTCGTCGCAGCAGCCCTGCGCAGCGGCATGGGCTCGCTGGAGGCGCTCGAGGCCGTCGCCCGGCTCTGCCCCGATGCTGCTGGTCGCGAGCTGGCGATCGTCGCGGCGGCGCACCGTTGGGGGGAGGCCAGTGACGTCGCGTGGGCGCGGGTGGGCCCGGGGTGGCAGACGGCGGCGGTCTCGTGGCACGCCGCCCAGAGCGCCGGTGCGGCCCCGGCCGGGCTGCTTGCCGCCGCGGCTCGGCGGATGCACGACGACGAGGCCCGCCGGGTCGAGGCAGCCGTGCAGAGAGCGGGGGTGTTGCTCGTCCTGCCACTCGGGGCCTGTTTCCTCCCCGGATTCGTCGCGACGACGGTGACGCCCGTCGTGCTGCTGCTGCTCGGCGGACTCAGCGGCGCCCGTGGCTGAGTGGTGCCGCCATCGCCGACGGGGCCGGGGGCGGCTGTCCACAGGCGGGCACGGACGGGGCGGTCGTCCACAGGGTCGTCGGGGCGATCAGCGCGTACGGGCCGAGTCGCGAAGAGTGCTCACCAGGGGGCGCGAGACACGCGCTCGTGGATGCAGAGGAGGTCGCGATGGCGACACAACTGGTACGCAGGATCAGCCGACTGGCGCGACGGGTCCG
The DNA here is from genome assembly GCF_035443565.1 of Ornithinibacter sp. Classification (NCBI taxonomy): domain Bacteria; kingdom Bacillati; phylum Actinomycetota; class Actinomycetes; order Micrococcales; family Intrasporangiaceae; genus Ornithinibacter; species Ornithinibacter sp. The sequence continues at coordinate 47,171 of NZ_DAORSO010000006.1, forward strand.
TGACCTGGGCGAGGCGGGCATGACGACGGCCGAGTATGCCGTCGGCACGGTGGCCGCTGTGGCCTTCGCCGGGTTGCTCCTGGCTGTGGTGCGGTCAGGGCCGGTCAAGAGCGCCCTGTCCGACATCATCGTCGGGGCGCTCGGCAGCGGGGCCTGACCGTGCGGCGTCGGCGTGAGCGCGGGATGGCGACCGCCGAGTTGGCGGTGGCGATCCCGAGCCTGCTCGTCGTCCTGGTGGTGGCGTTGTCTGCCGTCGACCTGGGCCTGTCGCAGGTGCGCTGCGTCGACGCCGCCCGGCTCGGGGCGCGTCTGGTGGCCAGGGCCGAGCCCGAGCCAGTGGTGGTCAGAGAGGCTCTGCGTGCGGCTCCTGACGGGGCGAACGTTGCGGTGAGCCGCAGCGGTGGGTTCGGCACCGTGACGGTCACCGCGCCCGGGCCCGCCGTGTTGATGGCGATCGGCGTGGTCGGTCCACCTCGTGCGACCGCAGTCGCGTCGCTGGAGGTGACCTCGTGAAGCCAATCCACCAGGTACTGCGGCGAGAGCGGGGAAGTGCCACGGTCCTCGCCGTCGCGGCCATCGCCGTGGTGCTGTCCATGGCCGCAGCAGCCCTGGTCGTGACGGCCACCGTGCGTGACGTCCATGCGGCTCGAGGTGCCGCCGACCTGTCAGCCCTCGCTGCCGCCGGCCCGCTCGCCGTCGGCGCCGACCCCGACTGCGGCGCGGCCCGGCGGGTGGCCGCCGCCAACTCGGCGAGGGTGTCGACGTGCCTCGCCGATGGTGCAGGCGCGGTCGTGGTGTCCGTGACGGTCACGAGGTCAGTGACCCAAGGTTGGATCACCGGCCCCGGCGTCGTCTCCGCACGGTCGCGGGCAGGTGTCGAACCGTTGCCGTGAGCGGGCTCCCCTGTGGGGAGCCCGGGGTGTTCAGGCCCCCGGCGTGGGCGGGCTGCTCTGGTCGCGAGGTGCCACGGCCTGCTGACGCAACGCCGCGGTCTCGGCCTCGTGCTGGCGCCGCTCCTCGGCGAGCTGCTTGTCGCGCGCCTCGACCTCGGCCTTCATCCGCTCGGCGTCGGCTTCGCGTGCTGCCTGGGCGGCCTTGGCGTCCTCGGTGGCCTGGGCACGCAGCCGCTTCTGGCGCCGCAGACCTGCGCGCAGCACCGCCCAGCCGAGCCAGAAGGTCGAGATCACGACCATGCCGGTGATGAGGAAGGCCAGCGGGGGGAGGCTGAGGGTGCCGAAGGGAAGGTCCACCGCGACCGGGGCATCGATCGACGCCGTTCCGGTGACGAGAAGCACGCCAGCGAGGACGGCAAGCAGGACGAGAACAACCCCGAGAAGCACCATGGCGGCGACTGTACCCACCTCAGGGCGCGGAGACGCCCGGAGCAGCAGGCGCAAGCGCGAGGTCCAGAACAGCGACGGCACCGGCCTTGTCGAGGGGTTCGTTGCCGTTGCCGCACTTCGGCGACTGCACGCACGCCGGGCACCCCGTGGCGCACGCGCAGGCGAGCACCGCATCGCGGGTCGCGGCCACCCACTCCTCGAAGTCCGAGAACCCGCGTTCGGCGAATCCCGCCCCGCCCGGGTAGCCGTCGAACACCATGATCGTCGGCATCCCCGTGTCCGGGTGCAGAGCCGTCGAGACACCGCCGACGTCCCACCGGTCCGAGGTGGCGACCAGCGGCAGCATCCCGATGGCGGCGTGCTCGGCCGCGTGCAGCGCCCCGGGGACGGTCGCCTCGTCGACACCTGCCGCCGCGAGCGCCTCATCCGTCACTGTCCACCACACGGCCTTGGTGGTCAGTGATCGTTCCGGCAGGTCGAGCGGGTGGGTGCCGAGCACCTCACCCGACGGCAGGCGCCTCATGAACCCGGTGACCTGGGTCGTCACCCGCACGCTGCCGAAACAGACCTGCACGTGAGCGCGCTCCACCGCTCGGTCGGTGGAGAGGATGTCGAAGCGGCTCGCCGACTGCGCGTGCGTGGACCACCCGGGGTCACCGCGCACCACCTGGGCGGCCCGGGCCTCCAGGTCGAGCTCGGTCACCACCCACGCCTCGCCCTGGTGCACGTGCACGGCCCCCGTGTGCACCTGCCCGTGGGCCGACGCCTCGTCGACGGTGCCGAGGACCCTGCCGGTGCGCGCCTCCACGATCGCGACGACGTCGGTGACCCCCCGCAGCGAGATGTGGTCGGCGGGGCGGTCCTCGCGTGCCCAGAACCAGCCGGTCGGGCGGCGACGAAGGATGCCGCGGGCCACCAGGGCCTCGACGAGGCGGCGGGCGTCGGGCCCGAACATCGCCAGGTCGCCCTCGGTGAGGGGGAGCTCGGCCGCGGCGGCCGCCAGGTGAGGCCCCAGCACGTGCGGGTTGTCGGGATCGAGCACGGTCGCCTCGACCGGGGCGCCGAACACGGCCTCGGGATGCCGGACGAGGAAGGTGTCGAGTGGGTCGTCAGCCGCGACGAACACGGCCAGTGACTCCTCGCCCGAGCGGCCGGCACGCCCCGCCTGCTGCCACAGGCTCGCCCGGCGACCCGGCCACCCCGCCAGCACGACGGCATCCAACCCGCTGATGTCGATGCCGAGCTCGAGCGCGTTCGTGGCAGCCAGGCCACGCACCGACCCGTCGCGCAGCTTTGCCTCGATGGCTCGACGCTCCACGGGGAGGTAGCCGCCGCGGTACGCCGACACCCCGGCGGCCAGGGCCGGGTCGTCCTGCTCGATGCGGCGTCGCGCGCTGCTCGCGAGCGACTCCGCCCCGGCCCGGCTGCGGGCGAACGCGACCACCTGCACGCCGCGCAGGACGAGCTCGGCCATGATCTGCGCGGCCTCGGTCGTCGCCGACCGGCGCTGCTCGTCCTCGGTCGACGGTTCCCACAACGCGAAGGTGAGGGCACCGCGAGGCGAGCCGTCCTGCGTGACGGCCGTGACCGGCATCCCCACGAGGCGCGACGCGTGGGTCGCGGGGTCGCTCACGGTCGCGGACGCGAGGACGAACGTCGGGGACGCGCCGTACCGGGCCGCGACCCGCCGCAGCCGGCGGATCACCGACGCCACGTGGGAGCCGAACACCCCGCGGTAGACGTGGCACTCGTCGATGACGACGTAACGCAGCGACCGCAGGAACCGCGACCAGCGCTCGTGGCCCGGCAGGAGGGAGTGGTGGAGCAGGTCGGGGTTGGTGAGCACGACGTTCGCGTGGTCCCGGATCCACCGCCGCTCGTCGGGCGGGGTGTCGCCGTCATAGGTCGCGGCCCGCACCCCGGGCACCGCGAGGGCGTCGATGCGCGCGAGCTGGTCGGCCGCGAGTGCCTTCGTGGGGGCGAGGTAGATGGCGGTCGCGCCGCGACCTCCTGCGGCCGCGGCGCCCTCGCTCGCGGCCCCGAGCACCGGGACGAGGTAGCCCAGGCTCTTTCCGGATGCCGTACCCGTCGCCAGCACGACGTGCTCACCCGCGGTCGCGAGGTCGATGGCGGCCCGTTGATGGGTCCACGGCGCCTCGATCCCGGCGCCGAGCAGGGCCGAGAGCACCGCGGGCACAACCGTCTCAGGCCACGTCGACACCTGGGCCGCCCTTGCCGGCACCCGCTCGACGTGCAGCAGTCGCTCGCTGCGTGCCCCCGCTGCAAGTGCTGCGAGGTGGTTCTCAGCGGCGGACATGCCGGTTACGGTAGGCGGTGCCTCCGACCCCCATCAGCAGCCCTGCCGCGTGACGAGTCCGTGGACAGCGGCAACGACCGAAAGTGGTGCCTCCCCGTGGACCTCTCCGTGAGCACCTCCCAGCAGGACGGTGTCGCTGTCGTCACCGTGAGTGGCGAGGTCGACGTCTACACCGCGGCCAAGCTGCGTGCAGCCCTCGACGAGGAGATCGCCGCCGGCCGGAACCGGCTCGTCGTCGACCTCGATGCCGTCACCTTCCTGGACTCCACCGGCCTCGGCGTGCTCGTCGGGCGCCTGAAGGTCGTGCGCAACCACTCGGGCTGGCTTCGGGTCGTCTGCACCCAGGACCGGGTGCTGCGGGTCTTCCGGATCACCGGGTTGGACACCGTGATCGGCATCCACGACACGCTCGAGGACGCGCTCTCCTCCTGAGGGTGACCTGAGTCACTCCGGCGTCGGAGTCTGCCGACGGCGTGTCGGCCGGTAAGGTGCGCCCGAGCGTCCTGCCGTCGGCGTGACTCGCCCCGGGACGCACAAACCCGTCAAGGAGGATGGAATGGCACCGCTTGCGCTCGCTTCGGCTGAGTCAGGCCCGGCCCTGGAACTCGCTGGGACGAACCTCACGCTCGTCGTCACCGTCGCGGCCATCGCGGTCGTGGCGCTCGTCATGGGGTTCGTCTTCAGGAACCAGGTTCTGAGCGCCGACCCCGGCACCGAGAAGATGCAGGAGATCGGCGCTGCCGTCGAAGAGGGCGCACAGGCCTTCCTCGCGCGGCAGTTCAAGACCCTCAGCGTCTTCGTCGTCCTGGTCTTCGGCCTGCTGCTCCTGCTTCCGGCCGACACGGCCGGTGTGCGGTGGGGGCGCTCGGGCTTCTTCATCCTCGGCGCGCTGTTCTCCGCGGCGATCGGGTACCTCGGCATGAGCCTCGCCGTCAAGGCCAACGTCCGCGTGGCCTCAGCCGCCCGTGGCGAGAACGGCCGCGACGCCGGCATGAAGATCGCCTTCCGCACCGGTGGCGTCGTCGGCATGGCGACGGTCGGGCTGGGCCTGCTCGGCGCAGCCATCGTCGTCATCCTCTACGAAGGTGACGCACCCAAGGTCCTCGAGGGCTTCGGCTTCGGTGCCGCGCTGCTCGCGATGTTCATGCGCGTCGGCGGCGGCATCTTCACCAAGGCCGCGGACGTCGGCGCCGACCTCGTCGGCAAGATCGAGGCCGGCATCCCCGAGGACGACCCGCGCAACGCCGCCACGATCGCCGACAACGTCGGTGACAACGTCGGTGACTGCGCCGGCATGGCAGCCGACCTCTTCGAGTCCTACGCGGTCATGCTCGTCGCCGCGCTCATCCTCGGCTCGGTCGCGTTCGGCGAGTACGGCCTGGTGTTCCCGCTGATCGTCCCGGCCATCGGCGCGGTCACCGCGCTCCTCGGCGTGTTCATCACCAAGGCCCGTCCCGGTGAGAACGCCCTCAGCGCCATCAACCGCGGCTTCTACATCTCCGCCGCCATCTCGGCCGTGCTGTCCGCCATCGCGGCCTACGTCTACCTGCCCGCGACCTTCGGCGAGCTCGGCTCCTCCAACGAGGAGATCAACGCGCTCGAGGGCGACCCGCGCCTCACCGCGGTCCTCGCGGTGCTCATCGGCATCGTGCTCGCGGCCATCATCCTCTGGCTGACCGGCCACTACACCGGCACCGACAAGCGCCCGACCCTCGACGTCGCCCGCACCACGCTGACCGGCCCCGCCACGGTGGTCCTCTCCGGCATCGGCGTCGGCCTCGAGTCGGCCGTGTTCACCGCCGGCATCATCGCCGGTGCGGTCTACCTGGCGTTCCTGCTCGGTGCCGGCTCGACGGCGCTGGCGCTGTTCCTCATCGCCCTCGCCGGCTGTGGCCTGCTGACCACCGTCGGCGTCATCGTGGCGATGGACACCTTCGGCCCCGTCTCCGACAACGCCCAGGGCATCGCCGAGATGTCCGGCGACGTCGACGAGGAGGGCGCGCAGATCCTCACCGAGCTCGACGCCGTCGGCAACACCACGAAGGCCATCACCAAGGGCATCGCGATCGCCACGGCCGTCCTCGCCGCCACGGCACTGTTCGGCTCCTACACCGACGCCTGGCAGAGCACGGTTCGTTCGCTCGACGTCTCGGGGGTCACCGAGGCCGAGGGCCAGGACTTCCTCAACAGCGCCTACGGCCTGGTCACCGACCCCAACACCCTCGTCGGAGTCATCCTCGGTGCGGCCGTCGTCTTCCTCTTCTCCGGCCTGGCCATCAACGCCGTGACCCGGGCAGCCGGCGCCATCGTGTTCGAGGTGCGCCGCCAGTTCCGCGAGCACCCGGGCATCATGAACTACACCGAGAAGCCCGAGTACGGTCGCGTCGTCGACATCTGCACCCGTGACTCGCTGCGCGAGCTCGCGACGCCGGGTCTGCTCGCAGCCCTCATGCCGGTAGCCGTGGGCTTCGGCCTGGGCGTCGGTGCGTTGGCCGGGTTCCTCGCCGGTGCCATCGGCGCCGGTGCGCTCATGGCCGTCTTCCTCGCCAACTCCGGTGGCTCGTGGGACAACGCCAAGAAGATCGTCGAGGACGGCGCGCACGGCGGCAAGGGCTCCGAGGCCCACGCGGCCGCGGTCATCGGCGACACCGTCGGCGACCCGTTCAAGGACACCGCCGGACCGGCCATCAACCCGCTGCTCAAGGTGATGAACCTCGTCTCCGTGCTCATCGCACCCGCGATCGTCACCCTGTCCATCGGCAACGACGCCTCCTCGCCGTTGCGCTACGGCATCGCGGCGGTGGCCCTGACGATCGTCGTCGCCGCCGTCGCCTATTCCAAAAGCAAGGACCTGGCCATCGGCGGGGACGCCGACCCCGACGCCGCGATAGCCACGGCGCACCACCCCGAGCAGATCCACTGATCGTGGGCCTGCGCGCGACGTCGGTGTGACCACCCCGGATGTCGTGACGGATGCCGAGGGGCCGGGTTCCGCTGGAACCCGGCCCTTCGGCATCCGATGACGTCACGGTGCCGCACCGCATACGCTCGTCCACGATGACCACCAACCCGCCCCGCGTCGACCCCGCGCTCATCAGCGCGCTCCGTGCCGACCTGCACACCTCCCAGTTCACCGTCGCCGGCGTGCTCGACCTGCTCGGCCCGATGGCCGCGGCCGCCCTCGACCGTGAGCAGGCTCTCCCGGTGCAGCGGGTGACCGCTGCGACCGACGCGCCGTGCGGCACGCTCATCCGCCTGTTCACCCTCGGTGACCCGGTGGATGCCGCCGAGGCCGAACGTGCGCTGCCCACCCTCGGAGTCGAGGGGGCGGTCGCGCTCGGCCTGCTCGCTCCGGAGGGTGACGGGGTCGTCGCGTTGTGCGACCTGCGCCCCTACGCCGGCGACGACGTCGACTGGTGGGTCGCGTCCGACCTCGACGAGCTGGCGACGCGGCGACCCGTGCGCCAGGACCACGTCCTCGGCATCGGTGGGGCGTCGACGACGCTCGCCTCCTGGACGCCGCGGCCTCAGGTGGCGCGAGCCCTCGACCTCGGGACTGGCTGTGGGGTGCAGGCGCTGCACCTCGCCCAGCACGCCGACGAGGTCGTCGTCACCGACCTCTCGGAGCGGGCCCTGGCCTTCGCGCGGTTCAACGCCGCCCTCGACGGGGCTGGCTGGCAGGTGCGCTCCGGGTCGATGCTCGAGCCGGTCGAGGGGGAGCGGTTCGGCCTCGTCGTCAGCAACCCCCCGTTCGTCATCACCCCGCGCTCGGGTGAGGTGCCGTTGTACGAGTACCGCGACGGCGGCGCCGCCGGGGATGCCGTGGTGCGCGACCTCGTCATGGGGGTCGGTGCGCACCTCGAACCCGGGGGCATCGCCCACTTCCTGGGCAACTGGGAGGTGCCGCGCGGCACGACGTGGACCGAGCGGGTCGGCGGCTGGATCGAGGGCACCGGCCTGGACGCCTGGGTCGTGCAACGGGAGGTGCAGGACCCGGCGGAGTACGCCGAGACGTGGGCGCGCGACGGGGGTCACCACCCGGGCACCGCCGACTTCAACAGGATGTATGCCGCGTGGCTCGACGACTTCGAGTCCCGCGACGTCGAGGCGATCGGGTTCGGCGTCGTGACGCTGCACCGGCGTGAGGTCGAGCGGGCTCCCTTCGTCGACCTCATGGACGTGTCGTGGCCCGTCGAGTCGCCGATGGGTCCGACGGTGCTGGCCGGGCTCCGAGCCCGCTGCTGGCTCGCTGAGCACGACGACGACGCCGTGCTCGACACCTCGTGGTCGTGTGCTCCCGACGTGCACGAGGAACGGCACAGCCTGCCGGGCGCCGAGCACCCGAGCGTCATCGTGCTGCGACAGGGCGGGGGGTTGCGGCGCCACCTGACGCTGACGACCGTGACCGCTGCCTTCGCCTCGGTGTGTGACGGCGACCTGACCGCACGGGCTGCTGCGGCGGCGATCTCGGGGCTGCTGGACCTCGACGCGGATGCCGTGCGTGACGAGATCGTGGCCTTCGTCCGGGACGCGGCCAAGGACGGCATCCTGCGCTGACCAATCCGGTCGGCGCTCGGTGACGAACCACCATCGACGGGCCGGACTGGCCGGCCTGACCGATAGTGAGGCCGGCACGGGCCTGAACCCACGACCTGGCAGGGGGGTCGTGGGTTCAGGGTCGCCAGTCCACCCGCCATGGGTCGTGGGGCGGACATGAGGATGCCCTCATGTTCGCCTCACGACCACCTCATCAACGTCCTCGAGGCTGGTGCAACAGCAGGCGGCACCCCGTCGCCCCCTTTCCAGGAGGACCTGAGATGAAGAACCTGCCCCGCAAGACGTGGATGATCAGTGGCGCGCTCGGCGCCATCGCCCTCACCGGTGCCGTTGCGGCCGGCGGCGCATCGGCGGACACCCGCAGCCCCTCCCCGAGCGCCTCCAGCCTCATCGAGTCGGTGCCCGTGCCCACCGACACGACCATCGTGGTGGAGCGCGAGGCATCGAGCGCGGCGACGAGCGACCTCGCGGCCTCGGCGAACACGCCCAACACCCCCAACTCGCCCGTGACCCCGGCCAGCCCGACGTCGGCGAACACG
>NZ_DAORSO010000007.1:0-2341 GCF_035443565.1 Ornithinibacter sp.
CTGCCACCTCCTGGGGTGCCGCCGCGCTGAGGGCTGCGAGCCCGGCACGCAGCGATGCGCCCATGCCCTCGCCCCAGTCAGGCGCGGTGACGACGTCGACGCGAAGGTGCGCCACGGCATCCGAGGCCTGCGACGCCCCGGCACCCAGGACGGTGACGACCCGGTCGCAGCCGGCCTGCCACAGCCGCTCGACCGCCGACTCGATGAGGGTCGGGCCCGTTGGGGTCAGGCGCAGGAGGGCCTTGGGGCCGCCCATCCGGCGGCCGGCCCCAGCGGCGAGCAGCAGCCCCACGGTGGTCACCCGCCCCACCCTCTCCGACTTCGTGCGACTTGGGTACCGGTTTGGGCCGATTTGTGGCCCAGAGCCGCACTCAAGTCGCACGAAGTCGGGAAAGGGGGTCAGGTGGCGGTGGCCTCGATGGCGGCGATGATCCGCGGGCGGATCTCCGAGGCCGAGATGACCGCGTCGACCGACCCGACCTGCACGGCCCGGTGGATGTCGTGCACCCGGTCGAACTCCGACGCCACTTGCCCGAGCTTCTCGGCGCGAACGGCGGTGCGCACCGCGATCAGCTCGGTCGCGAGCGCCGCCCGTTCGGCCCCGCTCGCGGCCGCGACCCGTGCCTCGAGGTCGGCGACCCGCGGGTCGGATGCCGTGCGCTTGTCGACGTCGCGCGCGAAGACCACCGCTGCGGCCGGGGCCCCGCCGATGACCGACGCGAACGAGCCCTCGACGGCGAGCACGGTCATCCGCGGGTTCAGCGCCTTGGAGAAGACGACGAACGCACCACCGTGGTAGCGCGACACCACGACGAAGACGATCGGGCCGTCGAAGTTCACGACCGCCCGGCCGATCTCGGCGCCGTACTCGAGCTGCAGGGCGCGCATCGAGTCGGGTGAGCCGTCGAAGCCCGACAGGTTGGCCAGCACGACGAGGGGCCGGTTGCCGCTCGCCGCGTTGATCGCCCGGGCCGCCTTCTTCGACGAGCGCGGGAAGAGCGTGCCAGCGGTGTAGACGTCCGGCCCGTCGGTCGGCGGCACCCCGCGCCGGGCCACCGTCTTGGACTCGATCCCGAGCAGCAGCACCGGAATGCCGCCGATGCGCGCGTCGAGCACCACCGCGGTCTCGGCGTCGGCCATGCCGGCCCAGCGCTCGAGGGTGCCGTGGTCCTGGTCCGCGACCGCCTTCATCAGGGTGCGGATGTCGAACGGCTTCTTGCGGTCGGGGTTGGTCGCCGACGAGAAGATGTCACCGACGGTCGTGAAGTCGCTGCCCGCGAGGGTGTGCGGGTGCGTCGTGACGTCACGGTCGTGCGGGTCGCTCGTCGGGGCCCGCCGCGGGCCGCTCTCACCGGGCGCGACCCAGGTGTTCTCGTAGTGAGCGAGCAGGATGCCGTAGGCGTCGACCAGGTCCTTGGCCCAGTACTGCGCCTGGCCGTTGGGGCCCATGACGCGGTCGTAGCCACCGATGCCGAAGTTGTCCTCGGCCGAGACGCCACCGGAGAAGTCGAGCGACTGCTTTCCGGTGAGCACCATCGCCGAGTCGGGCGTCATGACGAGGATGCCCTTGGTGTGCATGAGCATCGTCGCCTCGGCGTTCCAGTACGGCTGCGCCCCGACGTTGATGCCGGCGACGACGACGTTGATCTCGTGCCCGGCCTGGGTGAACTCGATGATCCGCTTGAGCGCCTTCGCGACCCAGTCCATGTTCTCGGTGCCCGAGTCCATGGAGATGCGGGCACCGGCGGACAGGGCGAACCACTCGACCGGCAGGCCCCACTCCTCCGCGAGGTCCAGGGCCGCGATGACCCGGGCGCACTCCGGCTCGGCCACCGCGCCGAGGGCCCGCAGCGGGTCGCCGCAGAGCAGCACCCGACTGACACCCTCGGGGTGCAGGGGGGTCGGGGTCGTGACGAGGCCGCAGATGATTCCCGCGGTGTTCTCGCCGTAGGGCCGCTCGACGGGCACGAGCCGACCGCTCTCGTCGAGGTCGAGCTCCTGCACCGACCCACCGGAGCCGGCCACCATCGAGACGAGCTCGTAGGGGTAGACCAAGCCGCGGCGCCGGGCCCGCACGACCTTCTCGGCGTACTCGTCCAGCGGTGCGACCCGCGTGGTCGGGGGCTGGTCGACGGTGAAGGTCACCCCGGACCCCGGCTGGTACGCGAAGCGGGCGCAGATCGGCACGGTGGTGCCGTCCTCGGCGGGGATCGCCCCCTCGACGCGCACCTCTTCGATGCCCGCGCCAGCGGTCATTGGCGCGACCTTGTCCTGAAGGGCCGTCAACTGGTCGAGGTCGGCCTCGACGGGCGGCCAGACGTGCAGCCACACGTGGTTGGTG
>NZ_DAORSO010000007.1:2441-9899 GCF_035443565.1 Ornithinibacter sp.
CTGGTCGAGGTCGGCCTCGACGGGCGGCCAGACGTGCAGCCACACGTGGTTGGTGTCCAGCCGCGCCCCGGCGCCCAGGGTGGCCCGGGCCCGGCGGATCGCCTCGAGGCAGTTGGCGAGCGCCCGCTCGATGTGCGGCAGGCCGGTGACCTTGCCGTCGGCGTCGCGCACGACGACGAGCTGGCGCACCTGGGCCAGGGCCACGAGCCGCTGGTCCTGCGGGTTGCCCGTCGCGACCGCGTGCAGGAGCAGGACGTCCTCGGGGGCGTCGAGGCGGGTGAGGTCGAAGTCGCGCAGCCGCCACAGGTTGAGTCGACGACCCACCATGGGGTGCACGTCACGCACCGGCCGGTCCTCGACCATCGACCCATCCGGCTGCGGCCGGAACGTGAAGTAGCCGACCTCGCGCTCGTCGTCGGGGACCACGCCCACGGCGACGCGCCGCACCTGGGCCGCGAACGGCATCCGGGCGATCTTCTCCGCCAGGGCCGCCGAGGCGGCCTCCTTGTCGGCGGGCAGGTCGCCCCAGTGGACGTAGAGATCGACGACACCCTGGTGGCCGACCGGGCGCTGGGCGACCAGGCCACTCAGCAGCGTCGACAGCGGGCTACCGTCGGTGAGCTCATCGACGGTGCCGGTCGTCGTGATGAGGTGCGAGACGCGGTTGTCGAGAACGTAGTTCGCGCTGGCGACGCCGCGACCGTCGATGGTCTCCTCGCGCAGGTCGACGAGGTCGTACTCGCGGTAGTGCCGCTTGACGAGGACGGCGAGCATCGGCTCACGAGCCTGGATGCCGGTGCGCAGCCGCTCGGCGAGGAACCGCACGATCCGCTCGGGGATCGCGGCGAGGGTGTCGATGCGGGCGGTGCGCTCGGGCCCGTCCGGGAGGGCGTCGATCTCGGCGAGCTCGTCGCCGACGGAGCCGAGCACGGATGCCCGGTCGGCGTCGACGAGGGGCTGGTCGAACCAGCGGAAGCGCACACTGCGGGCGAGGTCGCCGACGATCGGGAACCGCAGCTGGGTGGCGCTCACGAGGCGGTCGAGCAGCTCGCGGGCGGCGACGTCGGCGGGCGGCTCGGGTGCCGGCTCACCCAGCCAGCGCTGCAGGATCGCGGTGGCCATCGCGACCTCGGGAGCCGAGCGCTGCTGGGCCAGGAACACCCGGAACACCGCACCCTCGAGGGCGTCGGCGGCGGCCGCGTCACCGGCGTCGGCACGCGAGGCGGAGGTGACCCCGTAGTGGCTGAGCACCCGCTCGAGGCGACCGACGAAGTCGGCAGGCAGTGCGCCACGCTCGGGATCCAGCGTCTGCAGGTAGGTGTGGAAGTGCTCGCGCGGGCTGTGCACCCGGTTCTCCAGGTGCGCCTCCTCCCCGACGGGTCGGTTGCGGCTCAGCTCGGCGAAGTCGGCGAAGACCCCGAGCAGGGCGACCTCGTCGTTGATCGGCGATGCGCCCGACGCCTCGATCTCGTCGCGGGCCTCGAGGTAGCCGGTGAGCGTGCGCTGCTCCTGGCTGGGGTCGAGGTCGTAGCCCAGGAGCATGGCCGCGAGGTCGGCGCGGCCCCGGGCAGCCCGCTCGGTGGGCTCGCGGTCGGTGACCTCGTCGGGCAGGTCGAGGTCGGGGGCGTCGACGTCGGCGGCTGCCCCCGCGTCGGCGGGGTCACCCGTCGGCTCGAGCCGCACCAGGGCGGCGCCGGTCTCGACCTGGCTGCCCGCGGCGACGAGCAGCTCCTTGACCCGGCCCGCGAACGGCGCCGGCAGCACGGTCTCCATCTTCATCGACTCGAGGACGAGCACCGGGGCACCCGCGGCCACCTCGTCGCCGACGGCGACCGGGGTGGCGACGACCAGAGCCGGTGCGGGGGAACGCATCACGCCACCCTCGTCACGGCTGACCCGGTGGGTGACCCCGTCGACCTCGACGAGCTGCACCGCACCGTGGGCGGCGGTGACGAGTCGGTGGGAACGGCCGCCCACGACGATCCGGCTCGCGTAGGGGCCGCCGCGCTCGAAGTCGGCGTCGACGGTGACGGTGTGTCCGGTGGGGTCGGTCACCGCGACCCGGAACCGGGCAGGCCCGGTGCGGAAGACGGTGACCTTGTAGGCGGTGCCGCGCAGCTTGAGGTCGACGGCGCGCCCGACGTCGTGCTGCACCTGGGGGCGCCCGCCGCGCGAGGTGTGCAGCAGTCGGGTGCGCTCGACCGACTCGGCCTCCTCGTAGGCCTCGATGCCGGCGACCACGAGCGCCACACCCGAGTGCTCGCTCGCGACCAGCCGACCCTGCGAGCGGACGCGGTCGATCCACCCGGTGTCGGCCGAGCCGTCGATGACCTCGGGCTGGTCGAGCAGGTCGAGGATGAACGACTTGTTCGTCGCCCCACCCTCGATGACGACGGTCGTCTCGCGCATGGCACGACGCAGCCGGGCCAGCGCCTCGTCACGGTCACGACCGTGGGCGATGATCTTCGCGATCATCGAGTCGAAGTCTGCGGGGATCGAATCGCCCTCGGCCACACCGGTGTCGACCCGGATGCCGGGGCCTGCGGGCAGTTCGAGGTGGGCGATGCGCCCCGGTGCCGGGGCGAAGTCGCGGTCGGGGTCCTCGGCGTTGAGCCGGGCCTCGACGGCGTGCCCGACCTCGCTCGGCCGCTCACCCTCGAGGCGGCCGCCCGACGCCACGTGGATCTGGAGCCGCACGAGGTCGGTGCTCGTCACGACCTCGGTGATCGGGTGCTCGACCTGCAGGCGGGTGTTGACCTCGAGGAACGCGAAGAAGCGCTCACCCGGGTGGTAGAGGAACTCCACCGTGCCAGCCCCCGCGTAGTCCACGGCGATCGCGAGCCGCTCCGCGGCATCCTTGAGTTCGCGCATCTGCTCGGCGTCGAGCACGGGTGAGGCGGACTCCTCGATCACCTTCTGGTTGCGGCGCTGCACCGAGCAGTCGCGCACCCCGATCGCCCACGCCGTGCCCTGGCCGTCGGCGATGACCTGCACCTCGACGTGGCGTGCGCCGGTGACGAGCTTCTCCAGGAACACCACTCCCGAGCCGAAGGCCCGCTGCGCCTCGTCGCGGGTGCGCTCGTAGGCGTCGGCGAGATCGGCGTCGGTCGCGACCATGCGGATGCCGCGGCCCCCACCGCCCGCGGTCGCCTTGAGCATGAGCGGGTAGCCGATCCGGCCGGCCGCGGCGATGGCGTCCTCGAGGGTGTCGACCCCGCCGCGACTCCACGGAGCGACCGGGACCCCGACCTCCTCCGCGATCAGCTTGGAGCCGATCTTGTCGCCGAGGCGGCGCATCGCCTCCGGGCTCGGGCCGATGAACGTCACCCCGGCACGGGCGCAGACCTCGGCAAAGGCCGGGTCCTCGGCGACGAAGCCCCAGCCCACCCAGGCCGCGTCTGCACCGGTCTCGCGCAGCGCCCGCTCCAGCATCTCGTGGTTGAGGTAGGGACGCTCGGATGCCGGGCCGAGGTCGTAGGACGCGTCGGCCTCGCGCACGAACATCGCCGACCGCTCGGCGGTGGTGTGCAGGGCCACCGTCTCGATGCGGTGGCCGTCCGGGCCGGACTGCGCGTTGAGGTCGCGTACCGCGTGGATGAGCCGCATCGCGGCCTCTCCGCGGTTGACGATGGCGATCCGCTGGAACATCGGTGGTCCTCCCGGGGGTCCGGTGTGCGCGTCGTCTCGGCGGGGCTGTCCCGCTGTTCGTCCGAGCCTGTCACTTGTGCGCCGTGACGCGCGAGTAATGAGCAGAGTGCGCGCGTCTGGCTGCGATCGGGCTCGCCCGTCGGCTGCGCGTGACCTTCACACCGGGAGGTTCATCTCAGCACCGGAAACGAAGGGGTGCCAAGGTGAATGATGTGGCATCGGGCTGGAAATTTGAGCCGTATCGTGGCCGGATGCGCATCGCTGCCGTTGCCGCCGCGCTCGTGGCACTTTTCGCCCCCGTGGTGCGCCTCGTGGAACAGGTGAGTAAGTGCGGGCCCGGTGAGCCGTTCACCAGGCCGACGACGTGCACCCGGGTCGCGACCGAGCCGGGCCGCGAGGGTCTGGCGCTGCAGTACTGGCTGTACTACCCGTTCAACGACGTCAACAACAAGCACGAGAGCGACTGGGAGATGATCCAGCTCGACTTCGCGGCGTCTGACGCCGCGAGCGCGCTCGAGCAGGACCCGACCTGCCTCGGGTACGGCCATCACGAGGGTGTGGAAGTCGCCGAGTGGAGCTCGGTCAAGCTCGAGCGCCTACCTGCTGAGGTCACCCTGTCGTGAAGACCCCGAACCCGAACCCGCAGCCGTCCACCGACCGACCCTCCGACACCGGCCCCACCGCCGAGACCGCCGCGCCCAGCACCGCTGCCGCCCGGACCGCTGCCCGGCTGGCCCCGCTCGTCGCCTGGGCCGACCGCAACCCCGTCCCGGGCACCACCTTGCGCATCGTGCGCCAGCTGCTCGCGGTGGACGTGCGCGACCGCGTCTTCGGCATGGCGGGGCAGTCGTTCCTGGCCGTCATCCCGCTGCTCATCATCAGCTCGAGCTGGCTCTCGCAGAGCGACGGGCGGGCACTCGCCACGGCCCTCAACACCCGGCTGGGGCTCACGGGCGTCACCGCCGACACCGTGACGCTGTTGTTCTCGAGACCGGAGGGCAGCGCGGAGGTCAGCACGGCATCCGGTCTCAGCCTGGCGCTGTTGTTCTTCTCGGTGAACAGCTTCACCCGCACCCTGCGCCGCAGCATGGAAGGGCCCTGGGAGCTGCCGAAGGTCGGGTGGAAGGGCCAGCTGAGCGGCCTGCTCGGCGTGGTGCTGCTCATCGTGATGCAGGTGACCCTGGCGGTGATCGCGGTGGAGTGGGTCAGCACGTCGGCCGCTCAAGGGTTCCTCGAAGGGCTGGTCCGCACGGTGGTGGCGACCGCGTTCTGGATCGCGATCGGGCGGGCCCTGACCCACGGGCGCCTGTCGGTCGCACGGCTGTGGCCGGGCGCGCTCGTCGGCGGTGTCGGCAGCACCGCCATCGCCATCTGGACGGTCACCGTGCTGCCCGGCATCTTCGAACGGGATGGCGCGCGCTACGGCGTCATCGGCGTGGCCCTCGCACTCGTCACCTGGCTGCTGGCCTTCAGTGGCCTCATCGTCCTGGTGGGCGTGGCCGGCGCCCAGATCGCCCGGGCCGCCGGGTGGTTCACGCCGCGTGAGGACCCGCTCGTGCAGCCACTGTTCGAGCAACCCGACCCGCAGGCCTGATCCTCCCAGCCGCTGACCTGACTGCTCAGGAAGCGGTGGTGGGGGTGAGTCGGCGCCGGGCCGCGACGTAGGCCGCAGCGGCGAGTGCGATGACGAGCAGGAGCCCGACGACGGTCGCGTTGCGGACGAGGGTGGTCGTCAGGGTGGCCACGATGACCCGGGCCGCATCGGCCGCCAACGGGTCTGCGATGTCGGAGGTCGCTGAGCCCACGGCTGCGCGCACACCGACCGTGACGGCGACCAGGGCCAGGAAGCCGGACCCGGCAAACCACAGGGCTGACACGGCGGCGTCGCGCAACAGCCACGCTCCGGCGGCGAGCAGCACGACGACGAGCAGCGGCCCGAGCCACACCATGACCTTGAGCAGGTTGTAGTAGCCCTGCCACTTCTCGAGCTGGTCGACGGTGGCGATCGGCACGGTGGCCTCCAGCTGCGGGAGGCGGTCGACGAAGGTGTACCCGGAGTTCACGAGCTCGGCCCGCACCGCTCCGGCGATCGTGGCCAGACTGATGCTCACCGTGGTGCCCTCGGTGATGACGGTGCCCTGCGGCTCATCCCCCTCGAGGGTCGCCACCAGCTCGGCATGGGCCTCGTCGAGCGCGGTGTCGAACGCCGACTGGAACTCCGGCGACGTGACGATCTTGTCGGCGACGTTCTGCACCCGTGCCTCGACGGCACCGCCGAGCGAGGCCGCGACGTCACGCAGCAGGCCCTTGACGAGTTCTGGCGCCGCCAGCTCGTCGATGGCCTCCCCCACCCTCGGTGCCACCCGGTCATCGATCACGGCACCCGTCACCTGGTCGGCGAGCTGCGTGGAGACCAACGCCTGCACCTCGGGCTGCGAGGCCACCGGCCCGACCCGGGACACGAACGACTCGGTGTCGGTCACCGTGCGGGCCGTCCAGGTGGCGACCACGGCCACGGGCACGAGCAACCCAGCGAGGACGAGCAGGGTGATGGCGAGGATGCGGCGGGAACGAGAGCCCATGGCGCGATCTTCTCAGTCGGTGCGGATTTCGTCCGGCGGATGGGAAACCTCGGCCGCGACGGGGGGTGCCAGGCCCGCGAGAGGCGGGGGGACGGCATCCACGTCGCCGTTCTCACTGCCTTCTCCCCCGGCATCGCGCTGCGTGGCGCGTGGCGCGACGAGTTCGGCGACGAGCTCCTCGGTCTGAGGGCTCAGCTCGTAGCGGCGCTGGTAGATCTCGAGCATCGCCATGACGGTGGCGGCGACGGGCACCCCGAGCAGCGCACCCGACAGCCCGAACAGCTGGGCACCGAGCAGGGCCGAGCCGAACGACACGGCCGGATGGAGGTTGACCGCGCGCGAGGAGATGCGCGGCTCGATGGCGAGGTTCTCGACCTGCTGGTACCCGATGCCCCACGCGAGCACCCAGACCCCCACCATCGGGTCGCCCGACGTCAGCCCGACGAGCACCGGGAGCGCGATGGCGATGTAGGTGCCGATGTTGGGTACGAACTGGGCGACCAGGCCGGTCCACAGGGCGAGGGGCAACCAGTACGGCAGGCCGATGAGGGCGAACACGACGCCGCTGAGCACGGCATTGATCGACGCGAGCACGATGCGCGCGGCGATGTAGCCACCGACCTTGATGCCGGTGAGGTCCCAGGCCGTGAGGAACGGGACCTGCATGCTCGGGCGCAGGCGGCGAGCGACCCAGCCCCGCAGTGTGGGCATCCCCGCGGACATGTAGAACGTGAAGAACACGAGGATGAAGACGCCGAAGAAGCCGGAGAGCACCTTCGCGACGAGGCCGAGCACCCCGAACGCCAGATCGTCGGCGTACGCCGTGAGGTCGGTGGGGCTCAGGCCGATCTCGTCGAGGATCGTCTCGAACGTGAACGTCGACCCGGACACCCTGTTGAACCAGCGCAGGGTGTCCTCGGCCATCCCCGGGAGTGCGGTGATGAAGCTCGTGAGCTGCTCGACGAACAGGGTGCCGAACAGGCCGAGGAAGACCACGAGGGAGATGCCGGCCAGCAGCATGACGAGGCCGGTGGCCAGACCGCGGTGCATCCTCTTCGCGAGCCGCGAGACCACCGGCTCCATGGCCAGCGCCGCGAACCACGCCATGATCACGTAGTAGAACGTCGAGGCGCCCCGCCAGAGCAGGAAGACCAGGGCGGCGGCCAGCGCCAGGACCCCGACGACGAGCCAGACCCGGCGCGCGAGGGATGGTGCGGGGGCGGCCGTG
>NZ_DAORSO010000007.1:9999-39496 GCF_035443565.1 Ornithinibacter sp.
GACCCCGACGACGAGCCAGACCCGGCGCGCGAGGGATGGTGCGGGGGCGGCCGTGACGGCCTCACTGTCCATGGCGCTCAATCTATGTCGTGTGCCCACTGGCCGCGTGCCGACTGCGGAGGCCTGTGGACAGCGCGGTGGCTGGAGTGCAAGAACGTCGGTTCGGGGGCGGTGTGCCGGGCCATTTCGGCACTGGTGGCAGGTGAAGGATTCGAAAATTCCCCCAGCACAGGGGACAAGGCCATCGGTGAGATCTCCTTCGGTGAGTGCTTGGCCGTACACACCAAGAATCTCGCCGATGGCCCTACTCACGTCAGAGCCACACCGCTACCCCGAAACCCCACCACTCCACGGGACTCCTACCCCAGTTGTTCGACTTGGCGGATGAGACATGGCCAACGATCTGGCACGTATCTGGCACGCGAGGTAAGTGAAAGGCCCCCTGGCACTACGTTTCCGCAGGTCAAGGGGCCTTTCGCACTGGTGGCAGGTGAAGGATTCGAACCTTCGAAGCTTTCGCGACGGATTTACAGTCCGCTCCCATTGGCCGCTCGGGCAACCTGCCGTGGTGCGCATGGAAGGATAGCAAGCCGCAACCCGGCACACCGAATCGACTCCAGGAGGACCCGTGGCGGACAGCTCGTTCGACATCGTCAGCAAGTTCGACAAGCAGGAGGTCGCCAACGCCGTGAACACCGCGGCCAAGGAGATCTCGAACCGCTACGACTTCAAGGGCGTGGGGGCCACCGTCGAGCTGGCCGGCGAGGTCATCAAGATCGAGGCGAACAGCGAGGAGCGCTGCAAGGCCGTCCTCGACGTCGTCGAGACCTGGCTCATCAAGCGTGGCGTCTCGCTCAAGCACCTCGACATCCCCGAGGCCGGCCCGCGCCTGTCGGGCAAGGAGTACAAGCTCGACGTGCCCCTGAAGGAGGGCATCACCTCCGAGAACGCGAAGAAGATCACGAAGATCATCCGCGACGAGGGGCCCAAGAGCGTGAAGACCCAGATCCAGGGTGACGAGGTCCGCGTCACGAGCAAGTCGCGCGATGACCTCCAGGAGGTGCAGCGCCTGCTCAAGGCCGCCGACCTCGACATCGCGCTGAACTTCACCAACCGCCGCTGAGCCGGCGCCCCCATCGGGGGCCGACGCGAGACCGGATGCCGTCCGCCCACCTCGGGCGGACGGCATCCGGTCTCGTTGGGCCGGGTCCGAGCAGAGCTCCTGACGACCTGAAGTTCCCCGTCATCACTGGGACGACGGGGAACTCCAGGCTTGGCGGGCATATATCCGCGCCATGAGGGAACTTCTCCGCCATCACCGGGATGACGGAGAAGTGCCGCGCGCCCCCCAGCCGCCGGAGGCAGCCAGACCAGCCGGGCGCCACCCGGGCAGCCAGCCGGGGCTCAGTCGAAGCGTCGGCGACTGGCCAGTGCCTCGCGCAGCTCGTGGTTCGCGTCGACCAGCGCGCGCCGCACACCAGGCGTCAGGTCAGCCCGGGCCAGCATGGCCGCCGACGCCTCGAGCGTGCCGTCCTCGACCAGCGAGGTCGGGTGCATGGCGCTGACCACCCGGGACACGGCGTCATCGCCCATCCGCCCCGACAACCCGACGAGCAGGTCACCGACCTGCGCGACGTACGGACGCACCAGCGCGGCATCCGGCGCCGTCCAGAACCCTCCGGCGATGGCGAGCGCCGCGTAGTTCGACAGGTCGGCATCATCCCGAAGGCGCCCCCACGCCCACTCCTTGGCCTGCGCGGTCGGCCGCACGGCGCGCACGCCGAGGGCTGCCAACGATCCGGCCAGCGACCGGTCGGCTGCCTCGGCGGCCGCGATCTCGTCGTCGCCGAGCACACCGAAGGTCGCGAGCCGGCGCAGCACCGACCAGCGGAAGTCGTCGTCGCCGACAAGCACCTCGGGGATGCCGTCGCCCGCCGCCCAGCGTCGCAGCCGGTCCTCGTCGACGCCGGTTCGCGCCCAGACTCGTGCAGCCAGCACGGCCAGCGCATCCCCCGACGCCCCCGCAACGGACGCCGACCGCTCGAGGAGGGCATCGGCGGCATCCGCGACCCGGGCACGTGCTCCTTCCTGCTCTCCCGGGGGCAGGAAGAGCGGCACGACCTGGTTCGTCATGAGCAGCGAGACCCGCGAGAGCACGGCCGCCGAGTCCTCCCGCGGCCAGGCCGCGACGAACACCGAGAGCACGGTGCGTGGGTCGACCTCGCCGCGGGCCACCGACCCGAGCAGCGAGACCCACAGCACCGAGCGGGCGGAGGCGTCCGGCACGTCGGCGAGGTTGCCGGGCAGCCCGTCGATCGTGGCGGCGTCGAGCGCGACCTCGGCCCACGTGAGGTCCGAGGCGTTGGGCACGATGAGCGCCCCGGCCGGCACGTCGGCCAGGCCCGGCACAGGGGTTCGCTCACCGTCGACGACGAGCTCGACCCGCGCGACCTCGCGGCCACCCACGAACGCGGCGACGTCGAGCGTGTGCGCCCGGTCGGCGGGGTGCGCCTCGGGCGCGACCCGGGTGAGCACGTCACCCTCGAGGCCGATGCGGTCGGCACCCGCGGTCTGCAGCCAGGCAGCGCTCCACGCGGTGAGCGATCGCCCGGCCGCGCCCTCGATGGCGACGATGAACTCCGCGAGCTCGCCGTTGCCGAACGCGTGCGAGCGCAGGTACTCCCCCACTCCCGCGACGAACGCGTCGTCACCGATGTGCGCGATCAGCTGGCGCAGCACCGAGGCCCCCTTGGCGTAGGAGATGCCGTCGAAGTTGCCCAGGGCCGACAGTGCGTCCGGAGCGGGCGACCCCGCCACGGGGTGGGTGCTGGGAGCCCGCTCGGCGGCATACCCCCACAGCTTGCGCATGACGCCGAACTCCACCCAGGGCTCGTCGAACCCGCCGACGGCGGAGGTCACCCGGTAGGCCATGTACTCGGCGAACGACTCGTTGAGCCACAGGTCGTCCCACCAGCGCATCGTCACGAGGTCGCCGAACCACATGTGGGCCATCTCGTGGGCGATGGTGTTGCTGCGCTGGAACACCTGGTCGGGGGTGGCGGCGCCACGGAAGATCATCTGGTCGCGGAAGGTCACGCACCCCGGGTTCTCCATCGCGCCCGCGTTGAACTCCGGCACGAACACCTGGTGGTACTCCCCGAACGGGTACCGGATGCCGAAGAGCCGGTGGTACTCGTCGAAGCAGGCTGCCGTGACGTCGATCATCTGCTGGGCCTGGTCGCGCAGGTGCGGTTCGAGCGAGCGTCGGGCGTGGATGCCGAGGGGGATGCCGTCGTGCTCGGCCCGCACGGACGCCCACGGCCCGGCGCAGACCGTGACGAAGTACGACGCGAGCGGTTGGGTGGTCGCCAAGGCGGTGCGACCGGGGGCGAGCAGGGTGGCGGCACCGTTGCCGAGGACGGTCCACGCGGTCGGTGCGGTGACCGTGAGCGTGTACGGCGCCTTGAGGTCCGGCTGGTCGAAGCAGGCGAACACCGTCGGCGCCGCGTCGAGGAAGAGGTGGCCGTAGACGTAGTCCTCGCCGTCGGCGGGGTCGGTGCTGCGGTGCAGCCCCTGGCCGTCATGGCTGTAGGCCATCGTCGCGTCGACCTCGAGGACGTTGGTCTGCGCCAGGCCGGTGAGCGCGAGCCGGCCGTCGGTGACGGATGCCGGGTCGACGTCGGTTCCGTTGAGGGAGAGCGCGTGCACCTCGTGGGCGCGCAGGTCGACGAAGGTCTCGGCGCCGGGTTCGCGGCAGGTGAACCGGATGGTCGTGCGGGAACCGAAGTGCTGCGGCCCCCGGTCGAGGTCGAGATCGACCTCCATGGAGTCGACGGCGATGCGGGCGGCGCGGGTGAGCGCCTCTGACCTGGTGAGCGACGGCATCCCCCCACCCAACCAGACGACGACGGCATCCACCCGCCTCCACCCCGGCGGTGAGTGCGGAAGTGGTGGCCCTGGCGACCACTTCCGCACTCACCGCCGAACGGGGGTTGCGGATAGTTAGTTAGTACAGTTTACTAACCCTTATGACCCCGACACCCCGCCGCGTCAGCACCTCGTCCGCGGTGCTCCCCGCCGACGGTCGCCGACAGAACCTCTCGCTCGTGCTCCAGACCCTGCGGCGCCTCGGCCCGACGAGTCGCGCACAGCTGGCACGCGAGGTGGGCGTCACCAAGGTGACGATGTCGGCGCTGGTCGCCGACCTCGTCGACGAAGGGCGCGTCCTGGACGTCGGAACGGCCGAGCAGGCCGGCCCGGGCAAGCGCGCGACGCTGGTCGACCTCGACCGCGCCCGGCTGCTCACCCTCGCCGTCGACCTCTCCGTCCCGGCTCGCCTGCAGGCAGCCGTCCTCGACATCACGGGCACGGTGGTGGTGCGCGAGGAGCGCGCCGCCGCCGTCGACCCCGCCCAGGGTCGCGGTGTCGACCCCGAGGTCGTCCTCGACCTGGTCCGCGACACGATGGCTCGCTCACCCCACCCGGTGCTCGGCATCGGCATCGGCACCCCCGGCCTCGTCGACCGCGAGGGCACCGTGCGCACCGCCCCCAACCTCGGCTGGACCAACGTCCCCCTGCGCGACCTCGTCGCCGACGCCACCGGGCTGCCCGTGCTCGTCACCAACGACTCGGATGCCGCGACGCAGGCCGAGCTGAGCGCCTCACCTGCCAGCCGGGACATGGTGCTCGTCCACGTCGGTCGCGGTGTCGGCTGCGGCATCGTCACCGGCGGCCGCCGGGTCACCGGCGCCCACCACGCCGCCGGGGAGATCGGCCACGTCACGGTCGGCACCGACGGCGGCGAGGACTGCCCCTGCGGCAAGCGCGGCTGCCTCGAGACCTGGCTGTCCATCCCCCGCCTGCGTGCCGCCGTCGACGCCCCGGGCGGCCCGGACGGTGCAGTCATCGACGCCGGCGGCGAACGCCTCGGGGTCGCCCTGGCCCCCCTGGTCGCCGCCCTCGACCTGTCCGAGGTCGTGCTCGCCGGCCCACAGGACCTGCTCGACCCGGTGCTGCCGGTGCTGCGCCGAACCCTCGCGGAGCGCCTGCTCGCCGACCCCGAGGCCCCCTTGACCGTCCGACTCGCCGGCTCCCCGCAGGACATCGTGCTGCGCGGTGCTGCCGCCCTCGTCCTCTGGGACCAGCTCGGCGTCGTCTGACACCCCTGACCCACCGAAACCCCAAACCCCAACCCACCCAAACCCCAACCCCCCAGCGACAACCCACCCCCACCCGCACCCCGGTGCACCGCGGGGCCACCGGCCCCACACCCCGAAAGGACACCCGACATGAATCGGCGTCTTCCCCTGGTCGTGCTCACCAGCGCGGCCCTCGTGCTCACCGCCTGCTCCAGCGGTGAGAGCGCGACCCCTGCTGCCACGAGCACGGCCGACAACGCCGACAAGACGGTGACCCTGTGGCTCGCCGGTGGCGACACCCCGGACGAGCTGCGGACCTACCTCACGGACACGTTCAAGGCCAACACCGGCGCGACCCTGAAGATCGAGGAGCAGTCGTGGGGTGACCTCGTCACCAAGCTGACGACCGCCCTGCCGGATGCCGCGAACACCCCGGACGTCGTCGAGCTGGGCAACACCCAGAGCCCCACGTTCACCAACGTCGGCGCCTTCCTCGACATCTCCGACCAGTACGACGCCCTCGGTGGCGACAAGCTGCTCCAGTCCTTCGTCGACGCCGGGTCGGTCGACGGCAAGAAGTACGCGCTGCCCTACTACTTCGGCTCGCGGTACATGTTCATGCGCAAGGACGTGTGGAAGGAAGCCGGCGTCGCCCAGCCGACGACGCTCGACGAGTTCAACGCGGCCGTCACGAAGATCGCGCAGGACAACCCGCGCGACATCAAGGACTTCTCCGGCTTCTTCATCGGCGGCCAGGACTGGCGCAACGGCATCTCCTGGATCTTCGCCAACGGCGGAGACCTCGCGAAGAAGGAGAACGGCGAGTGGGTCTCCACCCTCTCCGACCCCAACAGCCTGAAGGGCCTGGCCCAGCTCCAGCAGATCCAGAAGACCGCGAGCAACGCCCCGGCCGATGCCAAGGACCAGTCGCCGTGGCTGTACATCAACGACACCGACACGATCACCGACGACACCGGTGCCGCAGCCGGCAGCACCTCGCTGGCCGCCGCGACGATCATGGCGCCGGGCTGGGCCCACTGGTCGATCGGTGACCTCGTGAAGAAGGACGGCAAGGACGTCCGTGAGTGGAACCCCGAGAAGTTCGGGACCTTCGTCCTGCCCGGAACCGACGGCCAGCCGGCACCGGTGTTCGCCGGTGGCTCGAACATCGCCATCTCCGCGAAGTCGCAGAACCCCGAGCTGTCCAAGGAGCTGCTGAAGATCATCTTCTCGGCGGACTACCAGAACAAGCTCGGCGGCGCGGGCCTGGGCCCGGCCAACTCCGACTACGTCTCCTCCCTCGGCGACGACGAGTTCGCGAAGGCCCTCATCGCCTCCGCGTCCAACTCCAAGCTCACGCCGGCCGCCCCGGGCTGGGCCGCGGTCGAGGCCTCGATGGTCCTCGAGGAGTTCTTCGGCAAGATCGAGGGCGCCAGCGACCTGGCCGCCCTCGCCACGGAGTACGACGCCAAGATCACCCCGATGCTCAACGGCAAGTGATCGACCTCCCCGGCGGCCGGCTGCGCACCCCGCGCCCGGCCGCCGGGGACCCCACCCCCCTGACCCCGCCGGGGGTCTGCCCACACCCCACGCTCCGTGGGTAGCCCCAGCCCTGAGGACCACACCATGACCACCGGGACGACGACGGCCCCGACGACGCAGCGGACGGCGCCGGAACGGCATCCGAACCGCAAGCGCAGCTCTCGACTGCCCCTCCTGCTCATCATCCCCACGCTCGTGCTGCTCACCGCCGCTCTGGGCTACCCCATCGGGTGGCAGGTGCTCACGAGCTTCCGCGAGTACGGGCTCATGCAGCAGTTCGGCGCCCCGGCCCCGTTCGTCGGCCTGGACAACTACGTCGCGCTCGTCACCGACCCCTACCTGTGGACCGTCGTCGGACGCTCCGTGCTCTTCTGCGTCGTCACCGCGGCCGTGACCGTCGCCATCGGCGGCGCGATGGCAGTGCTGATGAACGCCCTCCAGCCCTGGGCCCGGATCACCCTCCAGGTCGCCCTGCTCGTCGCGTGGGCCATGCCCGTCGTCGCGGCGATGACCGTGTGGATCTGGATCGTCGACTGGCGCCGCGGCCTGCTCAACTGGGCGCTGGTCCGCCTCGGCATGGACGGCGCGCAGGGCCACAACTGGCTCGCCGAACCGTGGTCGTTCTTCGTCGTCGCCTGCGTCATCGTCGTGTGGATGAGCGTGCCGTTCGTGGCCCTGAGCATCTACGCCGGGCTGACCCAGGTGAGCACCGAGGTGCTCGAGGCGGCCGCGCTCGACGGCGCCAACGGCATCCAGCGGTTGCGGTTCATCATCGTCCCGCTCATCGCCCCCGTGCTCTCCATCGTCATGCTGCTCCAGCTCATCTGGGACCTGCGCGTCTTCACCCAGATCAAGCTGCTCCAGGACGCCGGCGGTGTCGCCAACGAGACCAACCTGCTCGGCACCTACGTCTACCAGCTCGGCACCGGCAAGGGTGACTTCGGCACCGCGAGTGCCGTCAGCATCCTCATCCTCGCGCTCACGATCGCCCTGTCCTGGTACTACGTGCGCTCCCTCATGAAGGAGGAGTCGTGAACCCCCGCTCCCCACTCGCCCGCACCGGACTCAGCGTGCTGGCGCTGGCCCTCGCGGCCGTCTGGGCGTTCCCCGTGTACTGGATGCTCAACTCGGCGTTCCTGCCCAACGTCGTCCTCCAGTCGACCAACCCCACGTTCCTGCCGTTCGGGGGCTCGTTCGACAACCTGCGCGTGGTCGTCACCGACCCGGCCTTCCTCAGCGCCCTCGGCATCTCGCTCGTCGTCACCCTGACCACCGTCATAGCGGCCCTGTTCGTGGCCTTCCTCGGGGCGCTGGCGATCAGCCGCTTCCGGTTCCGGGGGCGTGCGTCGTTCGTGCTCGCGCTGCTGCTCATCCAGATGCTGCCGGCCGAGGGGCTGTTCATCGCCCAGTACAAGATGATGTCCGAGCTCGGCATGCTCAACCGGGCCATCGGCCTGGCCGTGCTCTACACGGCGGCGGTCGTGCCCTTCACGATCTGGATGCTGCGCGGTTTCGTCGCCGGGGTCCCCGCCGACCTCGAGGAGGCGGCGATGGTCGACGGGCTCTCGCGCACGCAGGCGTTCCTGCGGATCACCTTCCCGCTGCTCGCCCCCGGACTCGTCGCCTCGGGTGTCTACGCCTTCCTCCAGGCCTGGAACGAGTTCACCGTGGCGCTGGTCATCATGACCGAGGAGCAGTCCCGGACCCTGCCGCTGTGGCTGCGCGGCTTCGTGCAGGCCAGCGCGAGCCGTGAGACGGACTGGGGCCAGGTCATGGCGGCATCGACACTGGTCGCCGTGCCGGTCATCATCTTCTTCCTCATCGTGCAGGGCCGGATGAGCAGCGGGCTCGTCGGCGGGGCGGTGAAGGGGTGAGCCCTGCGAGCCCTGCGACCCTGGCCGCGGACGTCGCGGCCACCCTCCAGCCCGGCTTCGTCGGCACGAGCGTGCCCGAGTGGGTCGTGGAGGCCCACGCCGGTGGCCTGGCCTCGGTGTGCCTCTACGGCGACAACATCTCCCCCGACGGCGGGCTGGCGCCGGTGTGCACCGATGCGGCCCGCCGCCTGCCCGGCATCCTGCTCGCGACCGACGAGGAGGGCGGCGACGTCACCCGGGTGCACTACCCGGCCGGCTCGACCGCCGTCGGCAACGCGGTGCTGGGCCGCCTCGACGACCCGGCCACGACCCGGGCGGTGGCCGCGGGCATCGGTGCCGAGCTCACCGACCTCGGCATCGGGCTCGACCTCGCGCCCAGCGTCGACGTCAACTCCTCACCCGACAACCCGGTCATCGGGGTGCGCAGCTTCGGCGCTGACCCGGCGCGCGTGTCCCGGCACGGCGCCGCCTGGGTCGACGGGTTGCAGTCGCGCGGGGTCGCGGCCTGCGCCAAGCACTTCCCCGGCCACGGCGACACCGCCACCGACTCCCACCACGACCTGCCCCGCATCGACGCGCCGCTCACGGTGCTGCACGAGCGCGAGCTCGCGCCGTTCCGCGCCGCCGTCGACGCCGGGGTGGCGACGATCATGACGTCGCACATCATCGTCGACGCCCTCGACCCGAACCGCCCGGCGACGTTCTCCCCGACCGTGCTCTCGGTGCTGCGCGACGACCTCGGCTTCACCGGCGTCATCGTCAGCGATGCCCTCGACATGGCCGGGGCCAGCGCGCAGACCGGCATCCCGGAGGCCGCCGTGCGCGCCCTGCTCGCCGGGGTCGACCTGCTGTGCCTGGGGTCGGCCACGAGCGAGGAGCGCTACTCCGCCGTGCACGCCGCGATCGTCGCCGCCGTCGAGTGCGGGCGCCTGCCGCGCGAGCGGGTTGCGCAGGCGGCCGGTCGGGTCCGCGACCTCGCCGCCACCACGGCGGCCCACCTCACGGCATCCGACGCTGGTGCTCTTCCCCCCGCGACCACGGCGGCGGATGCCGGTGACGCGGCTGTCCGTGGCGCGTCACCGGTGCTCGCGGACGACGTCGTCGCCCGTGCCTTCCACCTCTCGGATGCCGCCCGCTCCTGGATCGCGAACCCCTCACCCGCCGCCGTCGTCCAGGTGGGGTCGGTGGCGAACCTCGCCGTGGGGGATGTCTCCTGGGGGCCGGCCGGCCTCGGCGCCACGGTCGCCGAGCCGGAGGTCGCGGACGGGGCCAAGGTGGCCGTCGTCGGGCGAGCGATGGCACCGGAGCACCCCGCCCACGCGGTGGCCCAGCGGTTGCGTGCCGCCGGACACGACGTCGTGCTCGTCGAGTGCGGCTGGCCGCGCGGCGGCGCCGACGTCGAGACCTTCGGCGGGTCCCCGGCCGTGGCTCGGGCGCTGCTCGCCGTGCTGCGGGGCGAGGTGAGCGTCCCGTGAGGCTCGGCATCGACATCGGCGGCACCAAGACCGCCGCCCTCGTGCTCGACGACGCCGGCGACGTGCTGGCCCACGTCGCGGCCCCCTCCGGCCGCGGCGACTCGACGCTCTCCACGGCGGTCGACGTCGCCAACCACGTGGTCACCCTCGTCGGAGGATGGGACGCCATCGACCACGTCGGGGCCTGCATGCCCGGGCTCGTCGACCCGGAATCAGGCTGGGCCCGGCACGCGGTGAACCTCGACGTGGTCGCCCTCGACCTCGCGGGCGGCATCGAGGCGGCGACCGGGCGTCGACCGAGCGTCGACAACGACGTCAAGGCTGCTGCCCTCGGGGCGCACCACACCGTGCGCCCGGACGTCGTCGAGGGGGCCACCGCCTACCTCAACGCCGGCACCGGGCTGGCCGCCGCGATCGTCCGCGGTGGCCGCGTCGTGCGGGGGGTCGGGGGCGCGGCCGGTGAGATCGGGCACCTGCCCGTCGGCACCGGCATCCCGTGTTCCTGCGGTCAGCAGGGCTGCCTCGAGACGATCGCCTCAGGCAGTGCCCTGCAGCGGATGTGGTCGCGACCGCCCGGGGAGCTGTTCCCTGCCGCGGCGGCGGGCGACGAACGGGCTCAGGAGGTCGTCGCCACGCTGGCGCACGGCATCGCCCTGGCCGTCCAGGTGCTCGTCGTCACCGGTGCCGAGCTCGTCGTCATCGGCGGTGGACTGACCCGCGACCGGGCCCGGCTGGAGGCTGCCATCGCGGCCGACGTCACCGCGCGGTCGCAGACCTCACCGTTCCTCCAGCGCCTGGACCTGCTGCCCCGGATCCAGGTGCTCGACGACGTGCCGGTCGCGGCGATCGGGGCGGCCCTGCTCCCCGGCGGCTGACACCCGGCGCTGAACCTCCGCCGCGCAGAACCCTCGCCGCTGAACCCCATCGCCAGGAACGCAGCACTTCGGATCGAACGCAGCAATTACCGGACGCGATCCGAAGTTCTGCGTCACCCCCGAAGTTCTGCGTCACCCCGAGAGAGATTCACCCTCACATGAGGTCAGGGGGTGGTGGCAGGCCCAGCCGTGAGACGAGCCTCGCGACCAGCGCCTCCACGTCCCTGCGAGCAAGCAGCGTGACGTTGGTGCCCTTCATCGACGACACCGGGCGATCGATGTCAGCCCGCACCTTGACCCCCTGTCGAACCCGCACCCCCGGGCAGGCCGCGTCGAACCAGTAGTAGACCTCGGCCACCTTGACCGGCGAATGGGGCCACCACGCTCGCCAGGTGTCGCCGGCGACGATGTGCAAGAGGCGGCTCAGCTCATCCAGATAGGCCTTGGGGACACCGTTCCCCGGACCGCCGCCGACGATGAGGATCTCGTGCGGCTGTTCCGGCGCGCTGGCGCCTCGCCCCTCTGCCACCACCTGCCAGGGCTCGGTGCCGGTGCCGAACTCCTGCTCCACGGCGGCACGGCCGATGTCCAGCGCCTCCCCCAGATCCCAACCCCTCGCGCTCGCCAGCCGGGTCAGCCCAGTCGCGATCACAGCCGCCACGAGGTGCGCCACCTCCGTCGCCGACCGGGCGGCCCACCCGTGCGGCAGATCGGCCGTGATGATCTCCGCACCGTCTGGCGGATCGCACCAGACGAGCACGCGCACCGTGTCGTCACCGTGACGAGCCGCAGGGTGGAGGGCTACACCCACCGTCGATGCCGGGGCCGTCAGGCCGAGGTCTCGCAACGCGACCCGGAAGTGAGCGGCAACGGCATCCACGACGACGCGAACCGGCGAGTCAAGATCAGTCGGGCCCCCACCTGACGACGTCATGTCATGAACCTCCAGGTGACGCAGTCGAGGCACGAGAAGACGGCCGATCAGGGGTTGATGCGGTGGCCGTACGCCATCTGCTCGAGCCGGGCGATGCGCTCGGCCATCGGCGGGTGGGTCGCGGTGAGGCGCGAGATGTCCTGCGCCCGGAACGGGTTCGCGATCATCATGTGGCTGGCGTTGACCAGGTCCTGGGTCGGGGCCAGCGGCGCGCGGGCCACGCCGAGCTCGAGCTTGCGCAGCGCCGACGCGAGCGCCAGCGGGTCGCCGGTGAGCTCGGCGCCGTCCTGGTCGGCGTCGTACTCACGGGTGCGCGAGATCGCCAGCTGGACGACCATGGCCGCGAACGGAGCGAGGATGGCGAGCGCGAGACCCGCGATGGGGTTGCGGTTCTCGTTGTCCGAGCCGCCACCACCGAAGATCATCCCCCACGACAGGAACTGGGCGACCGTGGAGATGACACCGGCGATCGCCGCGGCCACCGAGCTCGTGAGGATGTCGCGGTTGTACACGTGCATGAGCTCGTGCCCGAGCACCCCGCGCAGCTCACGCTCGTCGAGCAGCCCGAGGATGCCCTGGGTGCAGCACACCGCCGCGTTCTCGGGGTTGCGGCCGGTGGCGAAGGCGTTGGGCGCCTGCGTCGGCGAGATGTAGAGGCGGGGCATCGGCTTGCCGGCCTTGGTCGACAGCTCGCGCACGATCCGGTACATCTGCGGGGCCTCGGCCTCGCTGACCGGTTGGGCGTGCATCGCCTTGATGGCGAGCTTGTCGGAGTTCCAGTACCCGTAGAACGTCGTCGCCACGCCGATGAACGCGAAGACGAGGAGGAAGACGCTGCTGCCGGTCATCTGCGCGACCACCCAGCCGATGCCGAGCAGGATCGCCCACATGCCGCCGAACAGCGCGGCGGTCTTCAGTCCGTTGTGGTGCCTGTGCATGTTTCCTCCAACGCAGCGAGCAGGCCGGTTCGTTCCGTCATGACACCAGAGCGAGCAGCAGTCCCGGGAGGGCGCTGAGCAGGACGAGCAGCACTGTTCCTGCCACGAGGACCACCCTCGCCCCACCACCGGATGCCGGGGTGCTCACCTCGTGCGTCGCGGCGCCCGGCTCGCTCTCCTCACCGGCATCCCCGCGTGCGCCCGCGTCGCCGATCAGCACCGCGAACCAGCGCAGGTAGACGGCGATGCCGAGCACCACGGCGACGACCGCCACCAACGCCAGCGGCCACAGCCCCTGCTCCACGGCCGGGCGCAGCGCGACGACCTTGGCCACGAGGCCGATGACGCCCGGGGGCAGCCCGGCGAGCACGAGCAGCGCGAACGCGAGCGCACCCCCGGTGAGCCGGTCACGCCGCAGCAGCCCACGCATCCGTGACAGCGGCCCCGCCCCCACGGCCGCGACGGCGGCGAATGCCACGACGGTGGCCACGGCATACGTCAGCACGTACACGGCGGCGGCGTGCAGCCCGGCATCTGTCAGCGCCGCGACTGGCAGCACGACCCACCCCGCCTGCGCGACGGTGGACCACGCGAGCAGGCGGGTCACGTCGTCCTGGCGCAGGGCCATGACGTTGCCGAGCAGCATGGATGCCGCGGCGAGCGCGCCGATCACGATGCTCACCTGCCGCAGGTCCCCGGGCACCCCGACGAAGGCCTGCACGACGACGAGGAGGGCTGCCGCAGCGGAGACCTTCGAGGCAGCGGCGAGCGCGGTGGCGGTGCCGAGGTCGGCGGTGGAGTATGCCTGCGGGGTCCAGGCGTGGAACGGTACGAGCGAGAGCTTGAACCCGAGCCCGGCGAGCAGCACCACCGCCGCGAGCACGAGCACGGCACGTCGGTGCGGGTCCGCCCAGGCGAGCGCCACGGTGTCGGTGCCGAACGCGGCATCCCCCGTGGCGGTCATCCACAGCGCCACCCCGAGGACGAGCAGGGCGAACGACGTCACCGACGTCACGAGCAGCGTGAGCGCGCCGTGGGCGGCGGAGCGGGTGCCGCGAAGCGCCACGAGCGCGACCAGGGGGATGGTGGCGAGCTCGAGCGTGACCAGCCAGGTGCCGAGGTCGCGCGACGCCGCGACGCCGGCGCCGCCCGTCGCGGCGGCGAGCAGCAGGGCCGTCGTCACCGTCGTGTCGCGCGGGCCGCCGTCCCGGTCGTGCAGCAGGGCGAGCGCCGCGGCCGTCGCTGCCAGGATGCCGGCCTGCAGCATGCCGGTCATCGGGTTCGCGGTCCACAGGCAGGCTCCCTCGGGCGCCGGCAGGCACAGCGTGCGGACCGCACCGTCCGCGGCCTGCACCGCCGAGATCAGGGCACCGACGGCACCGACGACGAGCACGGTCAGGCCCAGGCCCACCTGCCAGTCGCGGCGCCCCGGGAGCAGCGCGTCGCCGAGCAGCACGAGCACGACCCCGATGGCGGGCAGCAGCGCCGGGGCGAGCGCAACGGCATCGATGCTGACGAGTGAGGCGGTGCTGATGGCGGCGGTCATGGCCACGTCCCGATCAGCTGGCTGACGGCATCGGCCGTGCGGTCGAGCACGATCCCCGGGAAGACGCCGAGGAGGATGACGGATGCCGCGAGCACCCCGAGGATGCCGAGTTCGGTTCCGTCGGCGTCGGGGGTCACCCGCTCCCCCTCCTGGAGGGCGTCACCGACCCAGACGTTGCGGGCCACCCGAAGCGCATAGGCGGCAGCGAGCGCGGCACCCACGGCCGCGACGGCCGCGCAGGCGATGAACAGGGCGCGGGGGCGACCGTCCGCCGGCGACCACGCGGCATACACGGCGAAGAACTCACCCCAGAACCCGGCGAGACCGGGCAGGCCCAGGCTCGCGGCGAGGCCGAGCACGAGCAGGAACCCCAGCCGCGGCGAGGACTCCCGAAGGGCCGGTCGCGGCAGCGTGAGGTCGACGCTGCCCCACCGCGCCTTCAGACCGCCGACGAGGAAGAACAGCAGGGCCGAGATGACGCCGTGGGCGATGTTCGCGAACAGGGCCGCCTGCAGGCCGGTCTCGGACCCGGCCGCGAGGGCCAGCACGACGAAGCCCATGTGCGCGACCGAGGAGTAGGCGATGAGGCGTTTGAGGTCGCGCTCGACGAGGCAGATCAGGCCACCCCAGATGATCCCGACGACACCGAGGACCGCGAGCACCGGCGCGAGCCGGGCGAACCCGTCGGGCACGGTGGCCACCGGGAGGCGGACCAGGCCGTAGGTGCCCATCTTCAGCAGCACGGCGGCCAGCAGCACCGACCCGGCGGTGGGGGCGGTGGTGTGCGCCGACGGCAGCCAGGTGTGCAGGGGGAAGACGGGCACCTTGACGGCGAGACCGGCGACGAGGAGGGCGGCGACGAGGAGCTGGCGATCCGGCGTGAGTGCCCGGCCCGCACCGTCGGCGAGGGCCCACAGGTCGGAGGTGCCGGCCGAGGTCACGAGCGTGAGGATGCCGACGAGCATCAGGGTGGAGCCGACGGCCGTGTAGAGCACGAACCGGTAGCCCGCCTCGGTGCGGGCACCGGCGTCGTGCGGGTCGCCGTACCGGCTGATGAGCACCCACATCGGCACGAGGACGAGTTCGAAGGCGACGAAGAACAGCACGGCATCACGGGCGGTGAACGTCGCGAGCGCCCCGGCCTCGACGAGCAGGAGGCACCCGAGGAACGCCGCCGGGCTGCCCCCGGCCGGCAGGTCGACCCAGGCGTGGGCCGCCACGAGCACCCCGATGGCGGCGGTGAGGAGAACGAGCGGGACGGCGATGCCGTCGACCCCGAACGACCAGCGCACCCCGAGGTCTGGCAGCCACGAGCGGTCGACGCTTGACCCGGCAGCGCTGACGACGACCGCCACCCCCAGCGTGAGCACTGCGGCCACTGCCGTGACGAGCCGGGCCACGGCCACCGACACGTCGCGGCCCGCGGTCACGAGCCACAACCCGACGGCGGCGGGCAGGGCGAGGAGCAGACTGATCATGAGGCGAGCACCCCCACCAGCGCGAGCACGACGACGGCCCCGAGGACGAGCCCGATGGCCGAACTCGGCCGCTCCCCGTGGTGAGCCCGGGCCCCGGCCCACCCCGCGGCCCGGGTGACGACGGCCGTGCCGCGCACGTAGAGGTCGACCACCTCGGTGTCGAGGAACGCGACGACGCGGGCGAGCGCGAGGACCGGCGTGACGGCGACGGCGCGGTAGAGCGCGTCGGCGCCCAGCCCGGCATCCGCGTGGGGAACCAGGCGGGCCGCGAGCACCTGCGCCGGGTCCTTGTCGAGGCCGCCACGCAGGGCCGCGGCGACACCGACGGCGATGATGAGCAGGGTGATCGCGATCCAGGCGAGCGAGGCCGACCCGACGTCGAAGGCATCGGTGAACAGGACGAGGCCGCCGATCGCGCTGAGCACGACGAGGCCACCGAGCACCACCTGGACCACGGGTGGCACCGCAGCCACTCCAGCCTGCTCCACCGCCCGGCCCCCCTCGTCGCCGCTGCGGACGTGTGCGGTGAGAAGGAGGTAGGCACGGGTGCAGTAGGCGGCGGTGACGGCCACCGTGAGCAGCAGGGCGACGAGGACGACCAGACCCGGCCCGGGTTCGACGGCACCGTGCCACGCCGCGGCGATGACGTGCTCCTTGGACAGGCCCCCGACGACGACGGGCACTCCGGCGAGCGACAACAGCCCGAAGAGGAACGAGACCCGCAGGATCGGGATCGCGGTGGCGCTGCCGCGCAGGGTGGGGGCCGCCGTGCCGCCGGCGATGACCGACGCCCACCCGATCGCGAGGAACAGCAGCGCCTTGAAGATGGCGTGCGCCCACAGGTGGAACAGCCCGGCATCCGGCCCCTCGGCCAACGGCGCGACGGCCAGGGCCGAGAGCATGACTCCCACCTGGCTGACCGTCGACCACGCGAGCAGGCGTTTGAGGTCACTCTGGGCGAAGGCGAGGACCGCAGCGAGCACCATCGTCACGGCGACCGAGATGCCGAGCACCCAGCGGGCCGGGTGGCTGAGGACGAGGACCGGGAAGAGCCCGGCGAGCACCACGGTGCCGGCGGCCACCATCGTCGCCGCGTGGATGAGTGCACTGGCCGGGGTCGGGCCCTCCATGGCATCGGCGAGCCAGTCCTGGAAGGGCACCTGCGCCGACTTGCCGAGCACGCCGATGACGATGAGCGTCATGGCGACGGCGCGCGCGGCGCCATCGGCACCCTCGCCGGACCAGGCGTCGACGACGCCGGTAAGGCTGGTCGTGCCGGCTCCGGCGGCGAGGCCGACCATGCCGAGGACGAACCCGATGTCGGCGACGCGGGTGACCAGGAACGCCTTGTGAGCAGCCCGGCGCGCGCTGTGTCGACGCGACCAGTGCCCGATGAGCAGGTAGGAGCACCAGCCCATGACCTCCCACCCGAGCACCGTCAGCACGAGGTCGCCGGAGAACACGACGAGGAGCATGGCCGCGGTGAACAGCGACACGGTGGCGGCGAACCGGGCGTAGCGGTCGTCGGTGCGCAGGTAGACCGCCGAGTAGGCCTGCACGCACAGTGCGACGAGCGCGACGACGGCCCCGACGGCCAGGCGGGTCGAGTCGCTCAGCAGACTCAGCGGCACGCTCAGCTCACCGGCGGCGACCCCCGGGCCGGCTGCCTCGAGGGGCTCGGCACCCGAGACCCAGGCCAGGACGACGAGCACGAGGGATGCCGCGCTCGCACCCACGGCGAGCCCCTTGGCCAGCCGCTGGTCGCGAAGGTCCTGACCGGCGAACAGCCCGATCAGCGACGCGAGGGCGGGCAGCGCCACCACCGGCCACGGGTTCACGGGGCCTCCCCGCTCGGCTCGTCGAGGTCGATGCGCTCACGCTGCCGGAACGCCGCGAGGATGACCGCGAGGGCGACGACGACCTCCGCCGCCGCGATGGTGATGACGAACAGCGGCAGGATGCTGCCCGCCGCCCACCGGTCGGCCGCGGCTGCCTGGGTCGTGACGAGCAGGACGAGCGAGCCGCTGAGCACCAGCTCGACCCCGACGAGCACGAGCACGGCGTTGCGGCGCACGGCGATGCCGAAGACGCCGAGCCCGACGAGGGCGCTGGCGAGCAGGTAGGGCCCGGCGAGGTGGATCACGACGGCCGTCCCTCACGCGGGATGCGCGAGACGGCCAGGGCCGCGACGAGCGCGATGAGCAGCAGCACGGAGAGCAGTTCGAAGGGCCAGACCCACGTGCCGAAGAGCTGCCCGGCGACCTGGGTGCTCGTGACGTCGGCCCGCTCGACCGGCTCGGTGGCCAGGGGCAGCAGCACCGAGCCGAGCAGCACCGCGACGGCGCCGCCGAGCAGCGCGGCCCCGGCGGTGCGCGCCGGGCCGACGCGGTGGGCGAGGTCGGGTCCGATCGGCGCCCGCGTGAGCATCAGCGCGAAGAGCACGAGCACGACGACGGCGCCCACGTAGACCAGCACGAGCACCAGGGCGACGAGCTCTGCCCCGAGGACGAGCAGCGACCCGGCGACGCCGAGCAGGGCCACGACCAGCCAGAGGGCCGCGTGCACGACGTGGCGGGTGGTGACGGCGAACAGGCCACCGATGACGGCGAGGAGGGCTGTCGCGGCGAACGCCGTGTCCAGGGCCGTCACGGGGAGGCCTCGCCGGCATCCGGCGGAGACGGCGCAGCGGGGCTCGACCCACCGGCATCCGGGCGCGGTGAACCCGCCGCGCGCGGACGCACGGTGCGCGGCATCCGGGGCCCGCTCCCCCCGGCGCCACCGGCGCCACCGGCCCCACCCGCGGGGCCGGCACCTCGAGCGGGCCGGTTGGCCGCCGCGATCTCCGCCGGCTCGGCCGCCTTCTCGTCCAAGGCCGGCGGGGGTGGCACGCTCGCCATCCACCCGGCCAGGCGGTCCTTCTCGTGGAGCAGGTCGAGCAGGTCGACCTCGGCGTACTCGAACTGCGGGCTCCAGTGCAGCGCGTCGAACGGGCAGACCTCGATGCAGATGCCGCAGTACATGCACAGCGAGAAGTCGATGGCGAACCGGTCGAGGACGTTGCGCTGCCGGTCGCGCCCGCCCTCGGTCGTCGCGGGGATGGTCTCCTTGTGCGAGTCGATGTAGATGCACCAGTCGGGGCACTCGCGCGCGCAGAGCATGCACGAGGTGCAGTTCTCCTCGAGCAGCGCGATGACGCCGCGACTGCGCGGGGGCAGCTCGGGGGCGACGTCGGGGTACTCGGCGGTGTGCGTCGGACGCAGCGCCGTGCGGGCCGTCGTGATCAGACCCTTGAGGATGCCGGGCAGCGGGCTCACCAGCCCATCACCACCCCGGCGCCGGTCAGCAGCAGCTGAGCGAGCGCGATCGGGACGAGCCAGAGCCACGCGAGGCGCTGGAGCTGGTCCTCGCGCAGTCGCGGCCAGGCGACCCGCACCCAGATGACGAGCACGGACACACCGAATCCCTTCAGCAGGGTCCACAGCCACCCGAGGGTGTCCTCGAACGGCCCGTGCCAGCCGCCGAGCCACAACACGGCGAACAGCAGGGACATGACGACGATGCCGGCGTACTCGGCGAGCAGGAAGAAGGCGAAGCGCAGCCCGGTGTACTCCGTCCAGGCACCCATGACGAGCTCGGCGTCGGCGACCGGCATGTCGAAGGGGGGGCGCTGCAGCTCGGCGCACGCCGCGACGAGGAAGACCAAGCCGCCCGGCAGCTGCCACAGCAGCCACCACGGCGACCAGGCCTGCGTGAGCGCCATGAGCGAGAGCGACCCGCCGGCCATGGCGATCGACGCGAGCGCGAGCACGATCGGCAGCTCGTAGGAGACGAGCTGCGCGGCGGCGCGCAGACCCCCGAGCAGGGCGTACTTGTTGGCGCTCGCCCACCCGGCCATGAGGGTGCCGAGCGCGCCGACCGACGTGGCGGCGAGCACGAGCACGAGGGAGCCTGGCACGTCGACTGCAGCAACCCCCGGATGGATCGGGATGGTTGCCATCGCGAGCAGGTACGGGATGAGCGCGACGGCCGGGGCCAGGCGGAACACCCACCGGTCGGCGGCGCGCGGGGTGATGTCCTCCTTCTGGACGAACTTCACCCCGTCGGCGACGAGCTGGGCCCACCCGTGGAAGCCGCCGGCGTACATCGGCCCGAGCCGGCCCTGCATGTGGGCCATGACCTTGTGCTCGGCCTGCCCGACGAGCAGCGGCAGCACGAGGAACGCGGCGAGCACGGATGCCGCGCGCAAGGTCGCCTCGAGCAGGCTCACCGCGGACCCCACTCGGGCGGCGGCACCCCTGGCGCCTGGACGCGGCGGCGGCTCGGCGACTTGGCGGAGTCGTGCCCCTCGCCCGGTTCCTTGCCGCCGGGCCAGGGCTTGCTGGCCCGGGCGGCGAGCTGGAAGGACTTGCGCAACGGCGTGCCCTCGAAGCCGTCGGGCAGCAGCAGCGGACGCAGGCCCTCACCACTGCCGTCGTCGAACCCGGTGAACTCGATGCCGAACATCTCGTGGGTCTCGCGCTCGTGCCAGGCAGCGCCGGCGAAGAGGTCGGTGGCCGAGTCGATGGGCTCGCCGTCGGCGACCCGGGCCACGACGAGGATGCCGGGAAGCGCGCCGGGGGTGCGCACGTCGAGCAGGTGGGCGGTGACGTCGAAGCCCGGTGCGGCCTCGTCGTACGTACGGTCGACGGCGCTCAGCCAGTCGAAGAAGGTGAAGCCCTCGTCGCGGGCTGCGGCCAGGGCGTCACGCCACTGCCCGGCCTGAACCACCCGCGTCTGATCAGCCACGTCGGCAGCCTAGCGAGGCGCGTCAGCGCCCGGCTGGTTCGGCGGTGGGCAGAACGAGCTGCGCTGCGACGACGGCGATGCCCGCGATGCCGACGAACCATCCCCAGGCCGACCACCCGGCATCCACGAGGCCGTAGGCCGTGGCCAGGCACAACAGGGCGGCCACGACGACTCGTGCGCCGGGCTGCAACCGGAACCGGCCCTTGGGGGCCATGAACAACCCCCACAGGACGAGTACCGCCGCAACTGCCACCACCGCAGCCACCCACCCGACCAGGCCACCACCGACCGCGCGGTGCGCGATCGCCCCGGCGCCGCCGAACAGGGCCAGCTCGACGACGAAGGCGACGACCGCGAGGGCGAGCAGGCTCGGGGTCGAGAACAGTTCGGGCCCGTGGCCGGGGGTCGGTCGGGGCCGGCCGTCGGCGCTCATGGCTTGGTCACGAGGCCGCGGGTGACCTCGCCTGCCTCGGCGGTGCGGTGCCCGGCGAACCGTGGGGCCTCTGACGACCTGCCGGGCTGGCGGGCTGCGATCGCGGCACCGCTCACCCGTTCGTCGGCGATCTTCTCCTGGAGGCGGATGATGCCCTGGAGCAAGGCCTCCGGTCGGGGTGGGCATCCCGGCACGTAGACGTCGACCGGGATGAGCTGGTCGACGCCCTTGGTCACGGAGTACGAGTCCCAGTACGGCCCACCGGAGTTGGAGCACGCCCCGAACGAGATGACGTACTTCGGCTCGGGCATCTGGTCGTAGAGCCGGCGGATGGCCGGTGCCATCTTGTCGGTGACCGTGCCCGAGACGACCATGAGGTCGGCCTGGCGCGGGCCCGGCGCGAAGGGGATGACGCCGAGGCGGATGAAGTCGTGGCGGCCCATCGAGGTCGCGATGAACTCGATCGCGCAGCACGCCAACCCGAAGTTGAACACCCACAGCGAGTAGCGGCGCCCCCAGTTCAGCACCACGCGGATCGGCTTCGGCGCGTGCTCGGCGAGCGGACCGACGCGCGGCATGGGCAGATCGACGCTCATGGGGAGAGCGTATGCCGCTTCAGACCCACCGCAGCAGTCCTCGCCGACCAGCGTGGAGCAGCCCGACGAGGATGACACCGACGAAGATCAGCACCTCGGCCAGCGAGGCGACACCGAGCTCGGGGTCGCGCAGCACCAGGGCCCACGGGAAGAGGTACACGGCATCCACGGCGAAGATGACGTAGAGGAACGCGAAGGCGATGTAGCGGATCTGGCTCTGCGCCCAGCCCGTGCCGACGGGGTCGACCCCGCTCTCGTAGGTGCGCAGCCCCGCCTCGGTGACGGCACGAGGCGCGAGCAGGCGGCGGGCCACCATGGCGGCGGTGACGAGCAGCACGCCGGCGAGCACCACTGCCGCTGCTGCCGCGTAGCCCTCCATGGTGAGCGAGCCTAGTGCGCCCCCTCCATGGTGAGCGAGCCTCGTGCGCCCGTACCTGCACCGACCAATAGGTCACTCGGGGGACGCCAGCCGCCGCCCCCCACCCGGCATCCGTACCTCCACCGACCAATAGGTCACTCGGGGTACGCGGGCCGACACCTCGTGGACAGCGGTGAGGCTACCCTCATCGCGACGTACCATGGAGAACGCTGCGCCCGCGGCAGAACCGGCGGCACAGCACGTGAGTTTCCGTCGCCGACTTGACCACAGGGTGCCCCGTGAGCAGCAAGACCGTCCAGACGCTCGACCGCGTCGTCATCCGCTTCGCCGGGGACTCCGGCGACGGCATGCAGCTGACCGGTGACCGGTTCACCAGCGACACCGCTGCCCTGGGCAACGACCTGTCGACGCTGCCCAACTTCCCGGCCGAGATCCGCGCCCCCCAGGGCACGCTGCCCGGCGTCTCCAGCTTCCAGCTGCACTTCGCCGACCACGACGTGCTCACCCCCGGTGACGCCCCCGACGTACTCGTCGCGATGAACCCGGCCGCCCTCAAGGCCAACCTCGGCGACCTGCCCCGCGGGGCGACGATCATCGTCAACACCGACGAGTTCACCAAGCGCAACCTCGCCAAGGTCGGCTACAGCGACAACCCCGTCGACGACGGCACCCTCGACTCCTTCCACGTGCACGCGGTGGCCCTCACGAGCATCACCGTGGAGGCCCTGGCCGAGTTCCCGACGCTCACCCGCAAGGAGAAGGAGCGCGCGAAGAACATGTTCGCGCTCGGCCTGCTCTCGTGGATGTACACCCGGCCGACGACCGGCACCGAGGCCTTCCTCAAGAGCAAGTTCGGCGCCCGCCCCGAGATCCTCGCGGCGAACCTCGCCGCTCTCACCGCCGGCTGGAACTACGGCGAGACCACCGAGGACTTCGCCTCCTCCTTCATCGTCCCCGCCGCGACGATGCCGGCCGGCACCTACCGCAACATCACCGGCAACACCGCCCTCTCCCTGGGCCTGGTCGCCGCTGCGCACCGCGCCGGCATCCCCCTGGTGCTCGGCTCCTACCCCATCACCCCGGCATCCGACATCCTCCACGCGCTCGCTGCGCTGAAGCGCCACGGCGTCACGACGATGCAGGCCGAGGACGAGATCGCCGGCATCGGCATCGCCCTCGGGGCCAGCTTCGGTGGCGCCATCGGTGTCACGACGACGTCGGGGCCGGGGGTGGCGCTGAAGTCCGAGGCGATCGGCCTGGCCGTCTCCCTCGAGCTGCCGCTCATCATCGTCGACGTCCAGCGTGGTGGCCCGTCCACCGGACTGCCGACCAAGACCGAGCAGGCCGACCTGCTGCAGGCGATGTTCGGCCGCAACGGCGAGTCCCCGGTGCCGATCGTCGCGCCGAAGACCCCGGCCGACTGCTTCACCGCCGCGATGGATGCCGTTCGCATCGCGACGACGTACCGCACCCCCGTGTTCCTGCTGTCCGACGGCTACCTCGCCAACGGCTCCGAGCCGTGGTCGGTCCCGTCGGTCGACTCCCTGCCCGACCTCACCGTCGAGTTCGCGAGCGAACCCAACGGGGTCGACCCCAAGGGCGAGCCCACGTTCCACCCGTTCCTGCGCGACGAGCAGACGCTGGCCCGGCCGTGGGCCGTGCCCGGCACTGCGGGTCTGGAGCACCGGATCGGCGGCATCGAGAAGGCCGACGTCACCGGCAACATCTCCTACGACCCCGACAACCACGACCTGATGACCCGGCTGCGCCAGGCCAAGGTCGACGGCATCACCGTGCCCGATCTCGTCGTCGACGACCCGAGCGGCCAGGCTCGCGTGCTCGTGCTCGGCTGGGGATCGACCTTCGGCCCGATCGCGGCCGCGACCCGGGTCGTCCGCAACGCCGGGCACCCCGTTGCGCAGGCCCACCTGACGCACCTCAACCCCTTCCCTGCAAACCTCGGCGAGGTGCTGAAGTCGTACGACCGGGTCATCGTCCCCGAGATGAACCTCGGCCAGCTCTCGATGCTGCTGCGCGCGAAGTACCTCGTCGACATCCGCTCGCACACCTCGGTGCGTGGGCTTCCGTTCTCCACCGTCGAACTCGCCGACGTCATCTCCACCACCCTCGAGGAGCTCTCGTGAGCACCACCACCGATTTGGGGATGCCGGTCAGCGGCCTTCGTTCGGTCCCCCACCTCCCGGACGACG
The DNA here is from genome assembly GCF_035443565.1 of Ornithinibacter sp. Classification (NCBI taxonomy): domain Bacteria; kingdom Bacillati; phylum Actinomycetota; class Actinomycetes; order Micrococcales; family Intrasporangiaceae; genus Ornithinibacter; species Ornithinibacter sp. Next base: position 34,203 of record NZ_DAORSO010000007.1, read on the forward strand.
CTGACAAGCAGACCAAGCGCGACTTCACCTCCGACCAGGAGGTGCGTTGGTGCCCCGGGTGCGGTGACTACGTCATCCTCGCCGCGGTGCAGTCCTTCCTGCCCGAACTGGGCCTGAAGCGCGAGAACATCGTGTTCGTCTCCGGCATCGGCTGCTCGAGCCGCTTCCCGTACTACCTCGACACCTACGGCATGCACTCGATCCACGGGCGTGCCCCGGCGATCGCCACCGGCCTGGCCACGAGCCGTTCGGACCTGTCGGTGTGGGTCGTCACCGGCGACGGCGACGCCCTGTCGATCGGCGGCAACCACCTCATCCACGCACTGCGCCGCAACGTCAACATGACGATCCTGCTGTTCAACAACCAGATCTACGGCCTGACCAAGGGGCAGTACTCCCCCACGTCGAAGGTCGGTCAGGTCACCAAGTCCAGCCCGGTCGGGTCGGTCGACAGCCCGTTCAACCCCGTGTCGCTGGCGCTCGGCGCCGAGGCGACGTTCGTCGCGCGGGCGATGGAGTCCGACCGCGCCGAGCTCACCACCATCCTCAAGGCGGCCGCCGAGCACCGGGGCACCGCCCTGGTCGAGATCTACCAGAACTGCCCGATCTTCAACGACGGCGCCTTCGAGGTGCTCAAGGACCGCACCCAGCAGGAGGCGCGCATCGTGCGGCTGCGCGCCGGCGAGGCCGTCACCGTCGGCGCCGAGGGTGAGCGCAAGGTGCTCGTCCGGCAGGGCTCGGGCGTCATGAAGTTCATCGCCGAGGCAGAGGCCGCGTCCGGCGAGAAGGGTGCCGTCGTCGTCCACGACCCGGCGCTCGACGACCCGTCGCAGGCCTTCCAGCTCTCCCGGCTGGACTCCCCCGAGATGACGCACGTGCCCATGGGCATCTTCCGCCAGGTCGACCGGCCCACCTACGACGACCTCGTGCGTGCCCAGGTCGACGCCGCGGTCAGCACCGCGGGGGGCCCCGCCACGGACGCCGACCTCACCGACCTGCTGCTCGGACGCGACACCTGGACCGTGGGGTGACCCCGCCTCCGTCGGGCGCGGCCCCGACGGGAGGTGGGGAGGCCGAGCTACGGCGTGGCACGGCATACGCCTTCCTCGCCTACGGCATCTGGGGGATGTTCCCCCTGTACTTCGCGGCCCTCGAACCCTCCGGAGCCTGGGAGATCCTGGCCCACCGCATCCTGTGGACGTTGGCCGTCGTCGCCCTCGTGCTGCTCGTGCGGCGCGACCTCGCGTGGATCCGGCCGTTCCTGTCACGACCTCGTCTCGTCGCCGGCATCACGCTGGCGGCCCTGCTCATCGCCGGGAACTGGGTCGTCTACGTGCTCGCCGTGCTCACCGGTCGCACGTACGAGGCTGCCCTCGGCTACTTCCTCAACCCCATCGTCACCGTCGGCCTCGGCGTGCTCGTGCTCGGCGAACGGCTCAGGCGCCTGCAGTGGGCGGCGGTGGCCGTGGGCGCGGTGGCGGCGGTCTACCTCACGGTGGCCGGCGGGGTGCTGCCGTGGATCAGCCTCAGCCTGGCGTTCTCGTTCGGTCTCTACGGGCTGGTGAAGAAGCGGGTCGGCGCGAGCCTCGAGGCGCTGCACTCGTTGGCCGCGGAGACCGCGGTGCTCGCACCGGTGGCCGTCGGCGTCATCGTCGTGCTGTCGCTGCAGGGTGCGACGACCTTCGCCGGGCACGGCGTCGCGCACACGACGCTGCTCGTGCTCGCCGGGGTGGTCACGGCCGTGCCGCTGCTGCTGTTCGCCGCGGCTGCCCGGCGGATCCCCCTGGTCACCGTCGGCCTCATCCAGTTCATCACCCCGATGCTCCAGCTGCTCGTCGGGGTGACCCTGCTCGGTGAGCACGTGAGCGGCCGCCTGTGGTTCGGCTTCGGGATCGTCTGGGTGGCACTGGCGCTGCTGACCTTCGACTCGCTGCGTGCGGCCCGGGCAGCGCGCGCGGGGCGTCGCGAGCCGCCGGTCGAACCCTGCCCCTGACGCCCTCGTCCGACGCAGGGTCCGGCTACGTCACGGGTCGCGGCGGCGGTGGCGCAGGATGGCGTCGAGCTCGTCGATCGCGGCCTGCTGCTGGGCCATGAGGACGCGCAGCTGCTCGATCCGGGCGCGGGTGCTGTCGGCATCCTCGACCAGTGGCGCCTTGGGCGCGAGGAAGCGGTTGGCGAGGTAGCCGGTGAAGGTGCCGAAGATGCCGACCCCGATGAGGATGACGATGGACCCGAGCGCGCGCCCGCCCGTGGTGACGGGGTACTCGTCGCCGTAACCGACGGTCGAGATCGTCACGAGGACGTACCAGAGGGCATCCGGGGCCGAGGTGATCGTGGCGTCGGGGGCATCCTGTTCCAGGGCGAGAACCCACAGGCTCCCGAACTGCAGGACGAGGATGCCGAGCAGCAACAGGCTGAGCAGCGCGCTGCCCGCACGGTTGCGCAGCAGGCTGCCGCGAAGCCGGGCTGCACCGTGTTCGCGAAGCAGCATCGTCACCCGCACGAGGCGGAACAGCCGGAAGACCTTGACCACGGCCAGCGGCAGGCTCGACAGCAGGTCGGCCCACCCGTAGTGGCGGAACAGGTACTCGCTCCTGGACGGCGCGGTGACGAGCCGGTAGACGAAGTCGGCGAACAGGATCACGCTGATGAGGGCATTCATCACGAGCAGCACGGTGTCGAGCGAGAGGTCCTCGACGACGTAGAGCAGCACGACGTTGACGATCGACAGCAGCGAGACCGCCCCGATGAACAGCTCGTAGCCGGGGTCCTTCAGCTCCACCGACCGGTGTCCCGCGTGGCTCATGTCATCGCCCTTTCCGCCTGGTCGCATCACCAGCGGTTGTGGACGTCCTCGGCCCAGCCGAGCACGCCGTCGACACTGACCCGCTCCCCCGCATCATCGCGCATCCAGCCGCTCCAGTGACCGAAACACTGGTTGGCTCGCTGGGCGAGCACGCCCAGGTTCGTCGCGGAGGAGTGGTTCCAGAACGGCGTGAACGTCAGGTCGGCCAGGTCACCCCGCACCCGCCACGGCGCGAGCCAGTCGCGGGTGTCGTAGGACCACGACAGCTCCTCGCTGATCTTGTGGACGCGACCGTCCACCACGAGCGCGTTCTCGGTCGAGCCGGTGCCGTCGGTCCAGCGCCCACCGACCTGCACCCCGATGACCCGGCCATCGACGAGACCCGACCCGGCACCCCAGTTCCAGTGAACGGCATACGGCCAGCGACCCCGGCCGTGGTCGAGCACCGCCCACGAGTCACCGGCGGCGACGGGGTGCTCGACCCCGTCGACCCACAGGCTCCCCAGCGCCGGGCGCGCGATGTCCTTCACCGTGTACTGGAACCTACGGGCCGACCACGGCACGACGACGCCCATGGCCTCGTGGCCTGCGGGCCGCTCGGCCAGGACGTCGAGTCGCACCCGTGGCCCGTCCACGCTCAGGCGGGTGCCGCCGGATGCCGCCTCGATGGCGATCGTCAGCCCCCCTGCTGATGCTCGCGCCGGGTCGTCCCCGAGCCGCGCCGGCAGGCTGGCTCCACGGCCCAAGGGGTCGATGACGTCGTGGCTGACCGTCTCCCCCGAGCGCCGGTCGTGCACCCACACGGCATACACGCCTGCGTAGTCCAGCGACGAGACGGTGACGCCGACGAGGTGGGTCGGGGTCGTGACCGCCCAGTACTCCCACCGCTTGGCGCGGCCCCACCCTCGACGGCCTCGGCCGATCCGGCTCGTGTCGTGGAGCGGATGCCGGGTCCACCCGACCGCGTCCGGGTTCAGGGTGCCGTCGGGCCGGCAGACCTCGACCTCGGCCGTGATCTCACGTTCGGTGACCCGCATGGTGGCTCAGTCCCCGAGGAGGTGGCGGACGTGGGCGTTGGTGAAGCGCCGCCCGGGATCGAGGCGCTCGCGGACCGCTCGGAAGTGGTCGAACCGCGGGTACAGCTCGCGCAGCCGGTCGGCACCGAGGGTGTGCACCTTGCCCCAGTGCGGCCGCCCGGCGTGCTCGGCCACGATCGCCTCGAAGGCCTCGAACAGCGGCAGCGGGTCCATCCGGTGGTACTGGTGCACGGCCACGTAGGCGTTGTCCCGTTCATGCGCCGTCGACAACCACACGTCGTCGGCCCCGATGAACCGCACCTCCACCGGGAACGGCACGGGGGCGCGGGTGCGGTCGAACCACGCCCGCAGCTCCGCCAGCACCGCCTCGACCGCGTGGCGCGGGACGGCGTACTCGCTCTCGACGAAGCGCACCTCCCGCGAGGAACAGAACACCTTCCAGGAGTCGTCGGCGAACTCGCGCGCCCCGAGCACGCGCGCCGTCGCCCGGTTGATCACCGGCACGGATGCCGGGAGCGCGGCGGCCCCGCGGTTGATCACCTCGAAGACCCGGTTCGCGAGGAGGTCGTCGTCGAGCCGGGCCCGCCACGGGGCGAGCGGCGGTGGGCCCTGCTGCGGGCCGACGACGTCGTTGCGCTTGACCAGCACGCGGTCGGTGTGGGGGAACCAGTGCAGGTCGAGGTGGTCGTGGGTGTCTGCCTCGGCCTGGAGCCGGGGCAACAGGTCGCTGAGCGCCTCGCTCGACTCCTTGGCGTGCAGCCGGTACGCGGGTACACACGCGAGCTCGACCTCGGTGACGACGCCGAGGGCGCCCAGCCCCACGGCCGCCGCGGCGAAGACGTCCGGCTCGACGTCGCGCGAGCACTCCAGCGTGCTCCCGTCCGCCAGCACGAGGGTCAGCCCCGTCACGGCGGCCGCGATCCCCTGTCGACGGGTGCCCGTGCCGTGGGTCCCGGTGGCGATGGCTCCGGAGATGGTCTGGCGATCGATGTCGCCGAGGTTCGGCAGGGCCAGTCCGAGCCGCTGGAGCGCCGGGTTGAGGACGTGCAACGGTGTGCCGGCCAGCACCCTGACCCGGTTGCGCTCCCGATCGACGCCGATCACCCCACTCAGGCCATCGACGCGCAGCAGCATCCCGTCGGTCGCGACCAGCGGGGTGAAGGAGTGCCCGGACCCGGCCACCCGGATCCGCAGCCCGGCGCGGGCCGCCGCGTGCACGGCATCCACGACCGCCCGGGTCGTCCCCGCGTGCCGAACCTGCACGGGGGACGCCACGACGTTGCCTCCCCAGTTGCGCCAGCCGGTCATCCGAAGTTCCTTCCCTCACCGCGGTAGGACGGCACGCTGTCGACCAGCTGCCCGGCGCTCACGAGGTGCACGGTGTCGAACCGTTCGAGGAGCTCGCCGGCCTTGGCCCCACGAAGCCAGACGCGGTCACCGATGGCCAGGTC
>NZ_DAORSO010000007.1:39596-49602 GCF_035443565.1 Ornithinibacter sp.
GTCGGTCTCGGCCCGCAGTGCCTCGACGACGGCGCGGCGCCGGTCGGCGATCTCCGGGACCGAGCGGCGCTTCATGGCGCGAAGGTGCGGCCCGGCATCCGGCAGCCCGGCGACCTGGGCGTCGTAGGTCATGACGCCCCGCACGTCGAGCCCCACCCCCAAGGCTGCTCGCACCACGGCGAGGGCCTGCGCGGGCGTGCGGGTCGGCGAGCGCCGCACGCCGAGGTGCACCGGGCCGACACGAAGCGAGGCGTCGACGTCGAGCGCCACGCCGAGGCCACGGGCGGCGGCACCCAAGGTGTCGCGCAGCCAGCGGACGTGCTCGACGGAGTCGATGGTGACCGTCACCTCGGAACGCAGCCGGTCGTCAGCAGCGACCGCCCGCAGGGCCTCGACGTCGACGCTCGGGTAGGCGACGAACACGTCGCGGACCCCGGCGCTGACGAGCCAGACCGCCTCGGGCACGGCATACGCCATGACGCCGGCGAACCCGGGGCGGGCGAGCACCCGGTCGAGCAGGACGCGGCACCGCAGTGACTTCGAGGCGACCCTGATCGGCAGGCCGCCGGCACGACGCACGAGGTCGTCGGCGTTGGCGTCGAACGCGTCGAGGTCGACGGCGACGAGCGGTGACGGCAGCCCTGCCGTCGCCGATTCCCACGGGTTCACGCCCCGACCCTACTGAACCCCGACCTCGGGCCCGTCGGCGGTTGGGGCACCACCGCGTCGGGTACTCCCCGCCGGACATCCCGCACCCGACATCGCCCCCAACATCCCCCTCCGGACATACCCCGCCGGCCTCGTTCGCCCGGTGGCAGACTGCGTCGGTGACCGAGGACGTCGAGACCTACGTGGGCGACCCGCCCCGCACGCGCTGGCACCGCGCATGGGCTGTGGCTGGCGTGACGCTCGCGGCCCTCGTCGCGGCCGCCGCCTTCCGGTCCTCGACCGGCGTGCTGCTCGAACCCATCGAGCAGGAGTTCGGCTGGTCGCGGGCCACGACGTCCGGCGCGGTCAGCCTCAACCTCGTGCTCTACGGCATCAGTGCACCCTTCGCCGCCGCCGCGATGGAGCGGTGGGGGGTGCGGCGAACGGTGACCACGGCGCTGGTCGTCGTCGGGGTGGCGAGCGGGCTCACGACGGTGATGACGGCACCGTGGCAGCTCTGGGTGCTCTGGGGTGTGTTCATCGGGGTCGGCACGGGCGCCATGGCGCTGGTGTTCGGTGCGATCGTCGCGAACCGCTGGTTCCACACGCAGCGCGGTCTGGTCACCGGGGTCTTCTCGGCGGCGAGCGCAACGGGGCAGCTGATCTTCCTGCCCGTCATCGCCCGAACCGCCACGGACGCCGGGTGGCGGCCCGCCGCGCTCATCGTCAGCGTGCTCGCACTCCTCACCGGGGTGCTCGTCGTGGCCTTCCTGCGCGACCGACCCAGCGACGTCGGGGTGCTGCCCTACGGGCTGCCACCGGGGACAGTGGTCGACGCGCCACAGGCACCGACCGCATCACCCGCGGTCGTCGCCGTTCGGGTGCTGCGGTTCGCCAGCCGCACCTGGGTGTTCTGGGCACTGGCCCTGACGTTCTGGATCTGTGGCTGGTCGACCAACGGCATCATCCAAACCCACTTCATCCCCGCGGCCCATGACCACGGGATGCCGTCCACCACGGCAGCCGGGTTGCTCGCCCTCGTCGGGGTGTTCGACATCGCCGGCACGATCGCGTCGGGGTGGCTCACCGACCGGGTCGACCCTCGGTGGCTGCTCGCCGGCTACTACTTCGGGCGCGCGCTGTCCCTGGTGGCACTGGATGCCGTGCTGGCCCCCGGCATCGTCCCCGGCATGTGGGTGTTCATCGTCTTCTACGGCCTGGACTGGGTGGCCACCGTGCCACCGACCGTGGCCCTGTGCCGAACCCACTTCGGTCTCGAACGCTCGGGGGTCGTGTTCGGGTGGGTGTTCGCGTCCCACATGATCGGGGCCGGGGTGGGAGCCAGCGTCGCAGGGCTGGTGCGCACCGACCAGGGCGACTACCACTGGGCGTGGCTGATCGCGGCGGCGATGTGCTTCGCCGCGGTGGCCCTGTCCCTGTCGATCCCCCGGCATCCCCGCATCGACCAATAGGTCACTCCAGGTACGCAAGCCACAGACACCCGTACCGACTGGCCCCGTTGGCTCCGACTTCGTGCGACTTACCCACGCTTTCGGGTCTGTTTTGGCCTGGGCAACGGTTATCAAGTCGCACGAAGTCGGGTGAGGGCCGCCGCCCCCCTGCCCGCCAGGGTCAGCCGACGCGGGTCACGACTCCGGTCGCCAGGGCGTTCAGGGCGTCCTTGGCGTCGCTGTCCGGGAGGGCGGTCAACACGTCCTGCGCGCGACGGGCCACGGCATACGTGTGCTCACGAGCCAGGTCCACCGCCGGGTGGGCTCGCAGCAGGGTCAGCGCCTCGGCAAGCCGGTCGTCATCCGAGAGGTCCCCGGTCAACAGCGCCTGGAGTCGGGCATCGGCAGGATCGGTCGAGGCGAGGACGTGCAGCACCGGCAGGGTGCGCTTGCCCTCACGGAGGTCGGTGCCGGGGGTCTTGCCCGTCTCGTCGGCGTCGGACTCGATGTCGATGAGGTCGTCCGCCAGCTGGAACGCCACCCCGAGGCGTTCGCCGAACTCACGCATCGTCTCGATGGTCTGCTCGTCGCCACCGGAGAACATCGCCCCGTACCGCGCAGCGGTGGCGATCAGCACACCCGTCTTGTCGGCCAGCACCCCGAGGTAGTACTCCACCGGGTCGGTGCCCGCGGGGCACGGCCGGTCGTCGCGGATCTGCCCCGAGCACAACCGGATGAACGTCTGCGCCTGGATCTTCACGGCATCCGGGCCGAGGTCGGCGACGATGTCGGAGGCCGTTCCGAACAGCAGGTCACCGACGAGGATCGCCGTGGAGTTGCCATAGGCCGCGTTGGCGCTCGGCGCCCCCCGACGCACGTCGGCCTCGTCCATGACGTCGTCGTGGTACAACGACGCGAGGTGCGTCAGTTCGACGCCGGCGGCTGCCGCGACGACCTGCTCGTTGATGCCGTGGGTGAGCTCGGCCGTGAGCAGGGTCAGCAGGGGACGGAAGCGTTTGCCCCCGGCCGCCGTGAGGTGTGCTCCGGCCTCGGCGATGAACGGGTCGTCGTGGTCGACGCGCTCCTCGATGAGCGCGTTGACCGCGGCGAGCCCCGCCCCGAGGCGCTCACGCAGGTCGGCAGTCGCCCCCGGCAGGTCGAGCACCGAGGGGGTGCCGCGCTGGGCAGGGGTGGCCGCCACGGGCGTCACAGGAGGAACTCGGAGGCCGAGCTCGCGATGTCGAGGAGGAAGCCGGGCACGATGCCGAGCACGGCCGTGACGAGGACACCGACGGTGATGCCGATCGTCGACGGGATCGACGGCGTGAGCGCGACGACCTCGTCGCCCTCCTCGGTGGAGGCCTCGGTGAAGTACATCAGGACGATCAACCGGACGTAGACGAAGGCCGTGACCGCCGAGGCCAGCACGGCGATGACGACGAGGACGACACCTCCGGTGCCCGCCTCCACGGCCGGCGCGAACGCCGCGAACTTGGCGGTGAAGCCCGAGGTCAGCGGGATACCGGCGAACGCGAGCAGCAGGAACGAGAACGCCCCGGCCACGACCGGGTGACGCCGGCCCAGGCCGGCCCACTGCGAGAGGTGCGAGGCCTCGGACCCACCCTGACGGACCATGGCGATGATGCCGAACGCCGCCACCGTCGCGAAACCGTAGGCGACGAGGTAGAACATCACCCCGCCGATGGCCGCCTGCGAGAACGCCAGGACACCGACGAGGATGAACCCCGCGTGGGCGATCGAGGAGTAGGCGAGCAGTCGCTTGACGTCGGTCTGGGTGACCGAGAGCACCGCGCCGACGACCATCGTGATCGCGGCGATCGCCCAGAGACCGTCCGACCAGTCCCAACGGCTCGCGCTGACACCCACGTACGTCACCCGCAGGATCACCCCGAACGCGGCGAGCTTGGTGCAGGCCGCCATGAAGCCGGTGATCGGGGTCGGCGCACCCTGGTAGACGTCGGGGGTCCACGAGTGGAACGGCACGGCGCCGACCTTGAACAACAGGCCGATGAGCACGAGCACGACCCCGGGCACCAGGAGACCGTCGAAGTCACTGGACGTCGTGGAGATCGCGGCGGCGATGACCCGCAGGTCGGAGGACCCGGCGAAGCCGTAGAGCAGCGCCGCACCGAAGAGGAAGAACGCGCTCGAGAAGGCGCCGAGCAGGAAGTACTTGAGCGCGGCCTCCTGCGAGAGCAGACGGCGGCGGCGCGCCAGTCCGGTGAGGACGTAGAGCGGCAGCGAGAGCACCTCGAGTCCGACGAACATCGTGATGAGGTCGTTGGCGGTGAGGAAGACCATCATCCCGAGCACCGCGAACAGCGTGAGCGGGAAGACCTCGGAGGTGGCGTACCCCGCCCGTGTGGCGACGTCCTCCTGGGACGAGCCGGGCGTCGAGGCACCCATGGGGGTGAACGCGTCCGAGCCGACCCCGCCGAAGCGCTCGGCCATGATGAGCACGCTGAGCGCGGCCATCAGCAGCAGGGCACCGATGAGGAAGACCGACACCCCGTCGACCACGACGGACCCACCGAGGGTCACCGTGAGGTTGTTGCGTGACCACACCACGAGAGCCACGAAGGCCGCGACGAGGGTGAGGACCGCGAGGCCGACCTGGATGCCGTGGCGGCTGCGTCGCGGAGCGAAGGCCTCCACGACGACACCGATGAGGGCACCCGCGACGACGATGAGCATCGGGGCGACGGCGGCGTAGTCGATGTCGACGGCCGAGAACTCGGGGTTCACTTCTCACTCCCGGAGGCATTGGCGGGGGCCGGATCCGAGACGCCGACGATCTGCAGCGTCCGGTCCACGGCCGGGTTGACCAGGTCCAGCACCGGCTTCGGGAAGAAGCCGAGGAAGAGGAACGAGGCGATGATCGGCGCGACGACGACCTTCTCCCGCCAGGACAGGTCCGGTGGGGCCTCGCCCTCGGCGAAGGTCGGCTTCGGGCCGGTCATGACGCGCTGGTACATGAGCAGGATGTACAGGGCCGCGAGGACGATGCCCACGGCGGCGATCACGGCCGCCCACGGGTAGCGCATGAACGTGCCCTGCAGGACGAGGAACTCGGAGACGAACGACGACAGGCCGGGCAGGGCCAGGCTGGACAGACCGACGACGAGGAACGTGCCGGCGAGCACGGGGGTGACCCGCTGCCAGCCGCCGTAGTCGGGGATCCGCTTGCTGCCGCGGCGGGCCACGAGGAACCCGGCGATCAGGAACAACCCGGCCGTGGAGAAGCCGTGGTTGACCATGTACAGCGTCGAGCCGGCGCCGCCGACACTCGTCAGGGCGAAGATGCCCAGGACGATGAAGCCGAAGTGGCTGATCGAGGTGAACGCGATGAGCCGCATCATGTCGGTCTGCCCGATGGCGAGCAGCGCACCGTAGATCACCGAGATGACCGCGAGGGTGATGACGACCGGGGTCGCCCACTGCGAGGCCTCCGGGAACAGCTGGAGGCAGAAGCGGATCATGCCGTAGGTGCCGACCTTGTCGAGCACGCCGACGAGCAGCACCGCGGTTGCGGGGCGTGCCTCGGTGGCGGCGTCGGGCAGCCACGTGTGGACCGGCCACATCGGGGCCTTGACGGCGAAGGCGATGAAGAAGCCGACGAACATCCAGCGCAGTGCCTCCGGGGAGGCATCAAGGTTGCCGGTGAGGTTCTCGATGAGGAAGCCGTCTGATCCACCCGGGCCCGCGAAGTACACGGCGATGACCGAGACGAGCATGATGAGCCCGCCCGCGAGGGAGAACAGCAGGAACTTCACCGCGGCATACTGACGCCGCGGTCCACCGAAGAGCCCGATGAGGAAGTACACCGGGATCAGCATCGCCTCGAAGAAGACGTAGAACAGGAACACGTCGGTGGCCGCGAACACGCCGACCATGAACGCCTCGAGGACGAGCATGAGGGCGAAGTACCGCTTCTCGCGCGAGTAGCCCTCGTCGCTGACGTCGTTCCACGCGGCGAGCAGGCAGATCGGCGTGAGGATGGCCGCCATGACGATGAGCGACAGGGCGATGCCGTCGACGCCCACCGCGTAGGAGACACCGAACTGGGGAATCCAGGGGTGGACCTCGGCAAGCTGGAACTGCTCGGTGGCGCCGGTGTCGAAGCGGGCCCACGCCATCAGCGCGAGGACCAGGGTCACCAGCGAGGCACCGAGGGCGATCGGCTTGGCGAGCCTGGCCGAGTCACCGGGCAGCGCGGCCACGATGATCGCGCCGAGCAGCGGCACGACCATCATCATGGTCAGCAGGGGCAGGGAGCTCACTGGATCACCCACAGGATGCCGAGGATGGCGACGACGCCGGAGAGCATCGTCAAGGCGTATGACCGGGCGTACCCGTTCTGCAGTCGTCGCAGTCTCGAGGAGAGGCCTCCGACCAACGCGGCGAGACCGCCGACAGCGCCGTCGAGGCCCCTTGCGTCAGCGAAGACCAGTCCGCGGGTGAGGTGGATGCCGGGGCGCATGAACAGTCCTTCGTTGACGGCGTCCTGGTAGAGGTCCTGGCGAGCAGCCCGCGTGAGCACCGAGCCGCGGGGGGCGACCTCGGGCACGACGTCCTTGGCGTAGCGAACCCAGGCGAGGTAGGCACCGGCCGCGACGAGCGCCAGGGTCAGCGCCATGATCACGGGGACGGGCAGCACCGGGTGCTCCTCGCCGTGCTCACCGACGACCGGCTCGAGCCAGTGGGTGAAGACCCCGGTCGGGCCGAGGGCCAGGCCGAGGAAGGCCGAACCGACGGCGAGCACGATCATCGGGATGGTCATGGTGCGGGGCGACTCGTGCGGGTGCACGTCGTCGGCCCAGCGGCGCTCGCCGTGGAAGGTCATGAAGAACAGGCGGGACATGTAGAACGCGGTGACGCCGGCGCCGATCATGGCGGCACCACCGAGCACCCACGGCTGCCAGCCCTCGCCGACGAACGCGGCCTCGATGACCTTGTCCTTGGACCAGAAACCCGAGAACGGGGGGACACCGAGGATGGCCAGCCAGCCCAGCGCGAAGGTCGCCCAGGTGATCTTCATGACCGTGGACAGCCCACCGAAGCGGCGCATGTTCACCTCGTCGTTCATCCCGTGCATCACCGAGCCTGCTCCGAGGAACATGCCGGCCTTGAAGAAGCCGTGGGTGAGCAGGTGGAAGATCGCGAAGGCGTACCCGACGGGGCCGAGACCGGCCGCGAGCATCATGTAGCCGATCTGGCTCATCGTCGAGGCGGCCAGGGCCTTCTTGATGTCGTCCTTGGCGCAGCCGACGATCGCCCCGAACACCAGGGTGATCGCACCGACGAGTGCAACGGCCAGGCGGGCATCGGGAGTGGCGTCGTAGATGACGTTGGAGCGCACGACGAGGTAGACACCGGCGGTGACCATCGTCGCCGCGTGGATCAGTGCGGAGACCGGCGTGGGGCCGGCCATCGCGTCGCCGAGCCAGCTCTGCAGCGGGAACTGGGCGGACTTGCCGCAGGCACCGACGAGCAGCAGCAGGCCGATCGCGGTGATGGCCCCCTGGTTGGCGGTGGCGACCCCCTCGTTGACCGTGGCGTAGTCGACCCCACCGAAGGTCACGAACATGACCATGATGGCGATCGACAGGCCGAGGTCACCGACGCGGTTGACGAAGAAGGCCTTGTTCGCGGCACTCGCGTACGCCGGGTTCCAGTTCCAGAAGCCGATGAGCAGGTAGGACGCGAGACCGACGCCCTCCCAGCCGACGAACAGCAGGAGGTAGGAGTCCGCGAGCACCAGCAGGAGCATCGAGGCGATGAACAGGTTGAGGTACGCGAAGAAGCGCCGCTTGTCGGGGTCGTGCTCCATGTACCCGATCGAGTACACGTGGATCAGCGACCCGACGAACGTGATGAGCATGACGAAGGTCAGCGACAGCGGGTCGGCGAGCAGCCCGAGGTCGAGCTGGAAGGACCCGGCGGGAACCCAGTTCCACAGCGTCAGGTGCTGCGCCCGCTCCTCGGTGGGCAGGCCGATGAGGTGCAGGATGATGGCGACGCCGACGAGGAAGGATCCCCAGGACATGGCGGTCGCGAGCAGCGGACCGAACTTGTCCGTTCGACGCCCGCCGAGCAGCAGCACGGCCGCACCGAGCAGGGGCAGGGCGATGAGCAGCCACACGAACGCGGATGCGCCGCTCGCGTCGACTGGGGCCAGCCCGCTGCCCTCGGTGATGAGTGAGGTCACTGGTGCTCCTTACAGCTTCAGCAGGTTGGCGTCGTCGACCGAGGCCGAGCGGCGGGAGCGGAAGATGGCCATGATGATGGCCAATCCGACGACGACTTCGGCTGCCGCGACGACCATGACGAACAGGGCGATGACCTGACCGTCGAGGTTGCCGTTCATCCGGGCAAAGGTCACGAAGGCGAGGTTCGCGGAGTTGAGCATGAGCTCGACCCCCATGAAGACGATGATCGCGTTGCGCCTGGTGAGCACCACGGCCGCACCGATGACGAACAGGATCGTCGCGAGGTAGATGTAGTTGACGGGGTTCATCGCTCCTCCCCCTTGGCGATCTCGGCGTCTCGTTCGGCCTCGGCCTCGATGAACGGCGTCGGCGACTGGTTCTGGTCGCGGGCGGTGAGCACGCGGGAGACGGAGAGCTCGGACGGGGTGCCGTCAGGCAGCAGGGCCGGGGTGTCGACCGCGTTGTGGCGGGCGTAGACACCGGGAACCGGCAGGCCGGCGAGGTGCTCACCGGAGCGGAAGCGACGGGTGCTCCACTCGCGCTGGTTCGGCGCCCGACCGAGCCGCTCGCGGTGGGCCAGCACCATGGCACCCAGGGCCGCGGTGATGAGCAGCGCACTCGTCATCTCGAAGACCCAGACGTAGCGGCCGAAGATCAGCTGCGCCATCCCGGTGACGTTGCCGACCTCGCCGTTGATCGCACCGACGCCGACCGGGTCGCGGAAGGCGACCCGCCCGATGGCAGCGGCGAGGATGCCGCCGAGGCCCAGGCAGAGGACCGCGGTCACCCAGCGCTGGCCGGGCAGGGTCTCCACGAGGCTGTCGGAGGAGTCGACGCCGACGAGCATGATGACGAAGAGGAACAGCATCATGACGGCGCCGGTGTAGACGAAGATCTGGATGACACCGAGGAAGTCGGCACCCTGGGCGATGTAGAAGATGCCGAGGATGATCATCGTCAGGGCCATGCCGAGCGCCGCGTGGACGGCCTTCTTGGCAAAGACCAGACCGAGGGAGCCCAGGACCGCGAGGGGTCCGAGCACCCAGAAGAGCACCTGCTCACCGGTGCCGGTCACGAGGTCACCTCCGCGTCGGTGGGGTGGGCGTGCTCGGCGACGTACGCACGCTGCGCGTCCGTGGCTGCCGACACCTTCCCGAGGTAGTAGTCGCGCTCCTCCATGCCCGGCGCCATGGGGAACGGCGGGGTGAGCATGCCCTGCTGCACCGGGGCCAGCAGCTGGTCCTTGGTGAAGATCAGGTCGGCCCGGTTGTTGTCGGCGAGCTCGTACTCGTTGGTCATCGTCAGCGCGCGCGTCGGGCAGGCCTCGATGCACAGGCCGCAGAAGATGCAGCGCAGGTAGTTGATCTGGTAGACGCGGCCGTACCGCTCCCCGGGGCTGAACCGGCCGGAACCACCCTCGGAGTCGTCGTTGCCGGCCCCTTCGACGAGGATCGCGTCAGCGGGGCAGGCCCAGGCGCACAGCTCGCAGCCGACACACTTCTCGAGACCGTCAGGATGCCGGTTGAGCTGGTGGCGTCCGTGGAACCGAGGTTGGGTGGGGCGCTTCTCCTCGGGGTACTCCTCGGTGATGACCTTGCGGAACATCGTCGAGAAGGTCACCCCGAATCCGCCCACGGGGGCGAACAGGTCGGAGAAGAAGCCGGACTTCTTCTTCTG